>JBKHJK010000207.1:0-5193 GCA_046538215.1 Armatimonadota bacterium | reverse complement strand
ACCCGCACAAAAATCCTTTCAACATGTACAAATATTTGGTGGACAGTGCACTAGCGCATTGAAAACGACGTAGAATTCGTGCGCGAGAGGTGGGATGATGCCTGTTACCCAGCGGGATATAGCAGATGAAGTTGGCGTTTCGGTCAATACCGTTTCTGTGGTGCTGCGTGATGCTCACGCTCCCCTCATTGGCGAGAAAACTCGTCAGAGAATTCTCGAAACCGCTCGCAAACTTGGATATCGTCCTAACCCCCACGCCCGCGCTCTGGCAGGTGCGCAGGCTCCCCTCGTTAAGCTGTCCTTCGAGCCCACGAACGACTACATCTCCAACCGCAAGGCCACTGTATTGATAAATGCTCTCCGGCGGCTGGAGCGGGATGTCACCATCGCCGACGATATTCCGCGTGACGAGCCCGATGCCGCTGTGGAGATGCTGGCATGGGGATCGCCCGAAGCCGTCGTGTTTCTGCACCTGGCAAGCCCGGTGGACGTCATTGTACGTCTCGTGGAGGGGCTGCAGGAAGAGGGCATTTACACCCTGATAGCCGATCTGTACGAAGAGCTTGGAGAAGATGTTCCGTGCGATGCGGTTCGCCTGGATCGCTATGGCGGAGCTCGCCGGGCAGTTGACCACCTCATTGAATTGGGCCATCGGCAAATTGGCCTCATTACCTGCGACATGTATCGGGGGCGGCAGAAAGCCTATAATGACGCTCTTCAGGAGGCGGGAGTTCCGGAGCGTTACATTGCACATATTGATATGCCCCGGTCTGTCACACATGACCCACAGGTGGATTTCACGCGCCAGGCGATGGAGCAGACCACGGATCTTCTTTCCGAAAACCCGGAGATTACGGCACTTGTGTGCCCGTCAGATATGGCGGCTCTTGGATCAATCAAAGCTTGCCACACGATCGGATTGAAAGTGCCCGGTGATATTTCACTTATCGGGTTTCACAACGATCCGTGGACGCAATTCATTAATGTTCCGTTGACCACCATGGCCGAACCGGTCGAGGAGATCTGCACTATGTGCTTCGATCTGATCAGCGCGCGGTTTCACGACGATGAGGGGCCATGGAAACGCAAGACGGCGAACTATCGCCTGGTCGAACGTGCCTCGACGGCTCCGCCGGGAGGTGCGCGATAATCATAAATTGTGCTTCAATTCCAAAAAACGCAAACATGGGGTGATAAGATGTACCGTACGAAAGCCTTTACACTCATTGAGTTGTTGGTGGTGATCGCGATCATCTAACTGCTGAAAAAGTCTTTGGTGGTCTTATTTATATTGAACTATTAGTGTCTATAGTTATACTACTATTGCTCGTAATATTGAGAGTTTTGCCCTTTTTCAGCAGTTAGATCATCGCGATTTTGGCTGCGATCCTCTTCCCGGTTTTTGCGCGGGCCAGAGAGAAGGCGCGCCAGAGTAACTGCCTGTCAAACCACAAGCAGTTCATGCTCGTGGCGCTGCAGTACACGCAGGATTACGATGAAAAGTTCCCACACTGCTACAGTGTCGCGATTCCCGGCTACGACGACGGGATCTCAAAAGAGGGGTTCACAACCGACAGCACGATTCTGCCGTACATGAAGAACACCCAGGTCATGCTATGTCCGAGTGTTGATAATCATCGCACATGCACCAACTGGTACCAGAGTGGTGTCACCTCGACGACCGACTACGGCTGGAACTGCATCGCCCTATGGGGCGACTTCCACACGCTCGCTTATGATGGCGACGCATCACGTGCTGTGGTCATGACCGAAATCAAAGACACCGGCCACCGTTACGTTTACTTTCCCTGGCTGATTGACAGTGACGACGGCCTGTGGAAGCACAACGACGGCCAGAACGTGGGCTTCATGGACGGTCACGCGAAGTGGTTCTCAAAGCAGACCTTTGACGGCGGCTTCACCAACGACGGCCTGCTGAGGAACTGACTACTCGTAAGCCGCAATGGGAATAATTTCGACAATGCCTGACGGACAGCCTCGGCGCAACACGTCGGGGCTGTTCTTTTTTCGCTGCAACTGATACGATTCAGGCACAATGAATCCCCAGGCACAGCAGACGGGTGATATCATGCGGGCCTGCACTCGCTGGATCATGGTGGCAGTAATCGTCGTTTTGAGCGTCTTCTCGCACGCAGCGGAAATTACGGACGCCGTGCTGCATATAGATGTTCTGGGGGGCGGGCACGAGAGCCAGGTTGAGACGATGTCCCTCAACGGCGTCGAGGCCGGCCCTCTGCCCCACAACCCCCATGACCCGTCCGGCACAAGCTTCTTCAAGGTGTGGCTGCGCGATGCGACAGTCCCGGTTTCGCAGGCAGCTCTAAAAACCATCGGACGCGACAACACCTGGACTCTGTCCATGCCCGAGAATGTTCACCGGCCGGTGATGGTGCAGAATATCTGGCTCGAGGTGACCCTGGACAGCGGAGAGACCGTCCGGTCTGAGATGGATTCGGTGGTGCGCTGGTCGGTCGAGCCGGAGCGCGCCGGGCTGTATTACGACTACAACATAAGGGAGCCTCTGACGGAGCCGGTATCGCTGGTGATGCCGCTGCAGCGCAATGACAACGGTGTCAGCATCCGTGAAACCGAGATGTCGGCGCCGGAAAACCGCTTCGGTCACACGGCATCCGGGCGGACCGATGGCAGCCGCATCATCCGGGCAAAGGCGCTGCATCCCGAAACCGCAATTTACAAAAACGGAGCGCCCCGGGCGATGGTGGTTGCTCCACCGGAAGGACCCAACCGGCAAACCGCTGCAAACCTCGCGCAGGACCTTGCTGCGAAAGCAGACGCTGAAGCTCTTCCCATCGTTTCGACGGATGATATTGCCGCGGACGGACGCCATGTGATCCTCGTCGGACGCGAGACTGACAATCCCCTCCACCGCCGGCTCATGTGGGCGGGTTTCCTGCCGGGCACGCTGGAGGTCCCCGGTGAGGGCGGCTACATCATCCGAACGATTCACGACCCCTGGGGCTCCGGCGCCAATGTCATCGTCGTCACCGGAAGCGAACCCGGTGGGATTGCGGCCGGATGTGAGGCCTTCGTGAATATGCTGGAGGCTGGACCGGATATGTCGGTCGGACATCTCGATGTTCGAGAAATCAACCCCGAGATGGACGCAATGCTGCCCCACCCGTCCCTGACGCGCGAGGAGGCCGAAAAGAAGGTCTCCGATGCCGGGGATGATCCCAAAAAGCTCCGGGCGTGCCTGTTCCCGGGATGGGACGCGTCACTCCTGCCCGCTTATCCCGACCTGTATCATGACGCCATGATGCGGATGGTGGATGCCCTGGAGAAGGAGCGGGCGAAGAACCCCACGTGGTTTGAGGCGTTCGACACTCACCGCCTCGACATGACGGGGCTGTGGAATGTTGTTTATGCGTGGAATGCCGATGAGGAGCTGGTGGATTTCACGCCACAGGAGCGCACCCGCGTGGACCAGATGCTCTTTTATCTCACCCAGGACTTTCTGCGGTGGAAGGGCTACATGCACAACTTCCTCGGTGATTCCGACCGCTGGGTGCGGCATAATCACGAAACTTTCCCCGCCATCACGCTGTATTTCATCGCGCGATATTTTGACACCTATTACGGCATGGAGGAGATTACGGACCAGTGGTACGGCATCGCCCGGGCCTGTTTTGAACGTCAGGCGCAGTCGTGGAAGCCGCTGGAGGATGCGCAGGGCTACAATTGGCTCGTGCCCCGACATGTGATGCAGTGGTCACTCAACGAGGGCGATATGACGTGGCTGGAAAGCGGAAACTGGGAGAAGACCTGGGAGCTAATGATGGCGTGCACCTCAAACCTCGGCCACCGCACCTCGTTTGGCGATAACACGGGCTTCACCCCGCCTATGTACAGTGAGTTGGACATATCAGGCACGCTGAGCCTTTTCCGTCCCGTCGGTCATCACCAGTGGTATCTCGACCAGTTTTTGCCGTTCTTCCGGGAGGTCATTGCAGGAGCGTATTACAAGCGCTCGGGGCGCTTTTTGAACATGCAGCAGGAGGCCCGTGAACCCGAGGAGCTGTGGGGCGTGCAGGTCTGCCGACTGAGCCCGCAGCTTTTCGAGCATTATTCCAACAACGGCACCTCCTGGCGCGACCCGCAGGTGAATGTCACCTACGAGGAAAGCTTCGATAAGATTGCGCTGCGGACAGACTATGATCCCCATGCCCATTATATTCTCCTTGACGGCTGGTCCATGGGCTATCACGGCCACGCGGACGGCAACTCCATCCCCGGCTTCACCGCCAACGGGCGCCTGTGGCTACGGGATATGAACGCCCAGCGCGAATGGGAGGCTTCCAATCACGATGTGGTGACCTTCACCCGCGACGGCCAGAATGCGCTGCCACCCTCATGGTGCGCGCTGGAGGTTGCCGAGGATCTTCCGAAGACCGGCTTCGTCCGTTCGGTCGCCCGCGAGTACAACGGGCTGGACTGGGGCCGCAATATCATCTGGGATAAAGACCGCTACGTCTTCGTCATTGATGATATGACCGCAAACAAGCCCGGAGATTACCTCTTCACGGCCCACTGGCGAACGCTCGGAGACGCCGCGATTGAGAACCGCACTCTTGTAGTCGAACAGAACGGCGAACACTTCCGCCTGAGCAACACCGACGGCTCGCGTTTGCAGCTTAAGACCGATCCCGCACCGGGAAAGCTGAACCTGTACGACCACGCCGACGCGCCCGGATCCATCCTGGAGCAATATTCACACAAACAGCTCCCCTCGGGACACGGCCACTGCATCGAGAACGTCTTCTACTGCCCCGACGATGACGTTGCAACAGCGGAGGCCCTGCACATCGCACCGGGCGTCATCGCACTGGCGGGGGCGGTACAGACGATCGCCGGAATCGCCGATGACGGTGTGACGATTGGCGATTTGAGCATCACTGCATCACAGTTTCTGGTCTCTCCAAACCGTCTTGTCATGGCGGATGCAACCTCCATTATCTGGCAGGATCACGAGCTGCTGACGGCCTCCGCTCCGGTCTCGCTGGAGCTTGATATGGAGGCAAACACGATCTCCGCAGCCATTTCAGGCGATGACACCATGCAGTTCAATCCTCCGGGGCCGGCCGGTGCGGTCAGTCTGACAGCAGATTCTCCGACGCGGCCGGTAGAATGCGACTGGGATGATCTGTCCGGGGC
>JBKHJK010000206.1:0-5200 GCA_046538215.1 Armatimonadota bacterium | reverse complement strand
ATACTATGCCGCACTGTTTTCGGGAGGAAACGCCATGGAATACCGACAGCTCGGACGAAGCGGCGTACGAGTTTCGAAGCTGTGTCTGGGAACAATGAATTTCGGGGCGCGGACACAAGAGCCGGAAGCCAAACAGATCGTCAACGAGGCGCTGGATGGTGGCATCAACTTCATCGACACCGCCGATGTGTACGGCCGCGGGGCCTCCGAAGAGATGGTGGGCAACGCGCTGGCCGAAAACGGCCGGCGGGATGAGGTGGTGCTGGCGACCAAGGCCGTCGCCCGGATGGGCGAAAACACCAACGATGAGGGTGCCAGCCGCTATCATCTCACGCGGGCCGTTGAAGACAGTCTCCGCCGCCTGCAAACCGACAGGATAGACCTGTTTTATCTGCACATCACCGATATCAGGACACCGATGGAGGAGATCCTGCAGACGCTGCAGACGCTGGTGCAGCAGGGCAAGCTTCTCTACGTCGGCACCTCCAAGTGGCCCGTTCCGCTTATCATGGAAGGGCTCGCCATCGCCGAACGGGAGGGCCTGCCGCGGTTTGTCGCCGAGCAGCCCCCGTATAACCTCACCGACCGGCGTGCGGAGATGGAGCTGATCTGGACGGCCATGCGCCACGGTATCGGCATCTGCCCCTTCGGCCCTATCGCCGGGGGAATCCTCAGTGGCGTCTATCGTAAAGGCGAGGAGCCGCCCGAGGGACATAAGTTCACCGAAATCAATCAGAATGACCATCACGACCGCTACACTGAGGCGACCATGGACCTTGTCGAAGGGCTCATTCCGATAGCCGAGGCCCGTGATGTGACCCTTGCGGAGTTCTCGCTGGCGTGGGTGATGCAGCAGCCCGGTATTACCTCTGCGCTCACGGGCGTCCGAACCGTCGAACATATCCGCTCATCGCTCAGGGCATGTGAGATTGAGCTGACGGATGATGAATTGAAGCGGGTCAACGAGATCATCCCACCCGGCGAAAATGTGGCCAGCTACTTCACCATCTATGACCGGATGTGCCGGGCCGTGCAGGAAGGCATCCCGCTGCCGGCATTCTGAGCACCTGTCGCACAACCGCCCTGCAGATGGCTCAGGGCCGCGATTCGCTTCATGGCACTGCTGGAGTGGCGGATTTGCTCGATGCGCCGACAGAGGGCTTGTGTCTCTCTGATCGCTACTGCTGCTCGATTTGTTTGAGGATGTCCTGAAGCTGCCGGAGAAACGTTCTGGTGCCAATGTGACGTAAATCAACAGCTGAGAAAACTGGCTCGGTGTGATGACGATCGCCACTGATGAGCTTTCGAGCCCGCCGGACCGACTGCTCGGCCTGCTCGAGGTCCCCAACGGCGTGGCGACAGATGGCCACAGCATGATGGATTGAGGCAGCCTCCCGGGCCACCGGGGTGGTCACAAGCGTCTCGTTGAAGAGCTGGATGGCGGCCCGGTACTCAAGCTGCGGATCGGTTTCGGGGGACGACCGGGCCAGGAGAAACTGTGCCCATCCCGTTTCATCGCCGGCCTCCTCGGCCTTTGCAGCCGCATCGCCCATTTCCTGCTCGTCGCCCTCATTGGCGGCGATGGTCGCCTGCAGGAGGTGTGTTTCAGCCGTGGCGCCGAAGCTCCGGATGATATTCTCCAGCACCGACCGGGCCTCGGAGAGCTTCTCGCTGTTTCGAAGACAGATGGCATATTCCATCTGTGCGGAGAGCAGATCGGGGAATTGATCGGTGAGTTCAGCGAAGATCTCCTCAGCGGCTTCAATATCATTTTGATTGAAGCGGCACTGTCCCAGCAACATTCGGGCTTCTGCATCGTCCGGCGAGTATGCAAGGCAGTTGTCTATTTCGCTGGCGGCCAGGTCGTAGATGCCGTAATCCATGTAGGCTCGGGCCACGGTTTTTCGTGCCACGGCCGGATCAATGCCAGCCTGGATTGCGCGCGCACTTTGCACCACCGCCCGCTGCTTTTCGCCAGCCATGTAATGGGCCACAGCCAGGCCCCCGTAAAAATCCACCTCTTCGGCATTCTGCTGAAGCCCGGCCTCATACAGCTTCACGGCCTCTCTGGGTGCGCCGGTTCTTATTTTCAGTGCCGCCCTGCGTGACAGAGCGGCGCGGTCGTGAGTGTACTGCGCCCGGGCCTCCTTGTACAGAGCCATGGCCCGGTCGGCCTCACCCTGTAGCTCCGCCAGATAGCCGAGTAGATATTGCAAGCCCGGCATGTCGCGATCCTCGTCGGCCAGTGCATCAAGATAACGGCCGGCGGGCTTGTAGCGCCCCTGCGACAGATCGCACAACGCTGTGTTCAGCCGTGCCATATCTGTGTACGGCTCTTCGTCGAGAAACTCCGTGAACGCAGCGCGCGCGGCCGTGTAGCTTCCGAGCCGATACAGCGCCAGCCCGCGATTGAAGGCGGCCCGTTTGTCCACACCCTCCGTCTCCAGGTACTCCTCGCAAATATCCGTAATAAGATTGTTCTCGCCCAGGCTCTGCAGCATCGGCACCACACATTCGATGACCTGTATCGGCGGCAGATCTGAAACACATTCCATCCAAGCGTCCCGGGTCTGCTGCCACAGGCGCTGGCCCATATCGGGGCTCAGATGTTCGGTGAAACCCCGTATGATGGAGGCTGCAACACAATGATCCGTTTCCAGCATCCCCTGCACGATTTTTGCGGAGATTTTCAACGTGTCAGTATCGGTGGTGAGGGTAGGGGATTTCAGTAGGGTTGCAGCGAAAACGGGATGTGGACCGTAAATAATGCCGTCGTATTCGGCGATAACCTCTTCGTCGCGAAGATACTCCAGTCCTTCGGCTGTGGAAGTCTCCATCAGCCTCTGGAGCATGTCGCGTTTGAGCGATTTATGGCCCACAGAGATCACCGAAAGCCCTATCAGCGCCTCTCGCGCCTCCGGAGGAATATCCTCAGCGACCGCTACAGCGAACACAGGCGGTGTCATCCCATACATCAGGCCGAGTGACAGCGAAAGCAGTTCATCGGCGGCGCCGGCTGCCTTGGTGCGATCCACCGGCAAAACATCGGCCCCGGGATCGTAGTGTTTCTCCAGCCTGTCACCGATACTTTTCCCCTCCCGCGGGGTGATCCGGATCCCGTGTACCTGGGCGACGGAGAGGATATCCCGGGGGCTCGCTCCATTGCGCACATTGCCCCTGACCATCACGTCATACGCGGAGCGGGTGCAGGTTCCCAGGATGGTGACGCCATAGCTCTTTTCGAGTGTCACCTCCAAAAGCTTGCCGACACCCGACTGGAGGTGGATGTCGTCCACGAGCACGAATAACCTGGCAGTGCCCCGGGCGGCACTTTGCATATCCGATATCCGGGGTGGACTGTCCAGAAGTGAGCCGTCGAAAGTCGCGACCCCGTACCCGCGGTCAAGAAGCTCGCATCCGATGCGGTGCAGGAGGGTCGTCTTGCCGATGCCCGGCCTCCCCACCAGCAAATGATACCGGTTATCCTTGCCCCTGATGTCGAGGGCATTGATGAGACTGGCCTGGATATCTCGCTCGATGTCGGCCTCGGAGCCGATCTGCAAAAAGGGGTTTGAGAGGACAGCGGGCTTCACTTCGTAGTCGTTACGCTTGCGAAAAGAGCCTCTAGTTACGAGCTTTTGGCCGCACCTGCGCAACCGGTTTGGCCTCTGCATCGCCTGGCGTTCGGCCAGGATCCACGCAAGCTCGGCCGCGACAATATAAACACCGATGGCTGTCCAATATCCGACAGGAGCAATACGGGCCGCCGGAACGAGGAGGTAAACGGCCAGGCCGATGGCCAGCGATCCCACGGCAAGCAGCACTTTTCCCGAAAAAACCAGGAGCTTCATCGCCCGGCGATCCTCCACTTCGGACCTTTTGCGCCGTCATGCGGCCTCTATAACGAGTTTTGACCGATTCAGCCCCTGCAAAACATCGAGATGGACTATTCGCGGTCGCCTTCGTATTCCTCAACAACCCTGCAAAAGACTTCTTCGGCCCGGTCGGCCATGGCCTCAAGGGTGAAAATCTCGTTCATGCGTTCCCTGGCGGCCTTTCCCAGCCGTTCGATGAGCTCCGGATCTGAAAGCAATTTCCCGATATTCTCTGCAAGCATCTGCGGATCGCGGGGCGGAACGAGGATGCCAGTTTCGCCATCCACGATCACTTCCCGTATCCCCTCAATATCACTGGCCACTGAAGGTATCCCCAGAAACCCGGCTTCAATGAGAACAATACCGAGCCCCTCTTTCAGAGAGGGAAGAACGGCGACGTCAACAGCGTTGATAATATCTATTGCATCGTGGCGGTAGCCCATGAAGCGTACGTGATCTTCGAGGCCGAGGTTTTTGACCATTCGTCTCAGGGTGTGATCCAGGTCGCCCTCGCCGAGAAGCAAACAAATGAGGTTGGGATACTCAGAGATGAGGCGTTTCATGGCGTGCAGCAGATATTCATGGCCCTTGCGCCGCGAAAGGTGGGCGACGGTGCAAATCGTGGGCTGCTCCGGAGCGATATCCAGTCGTTTGCGGACAGTTTCGCGGGAGGGGACATTTTCGAACTGCTCTGTATTGTAGCCGTTGTAAACAACTTCAATATTGTCTCCCGACATCCCCTGCTTGATGAGATGCTGGCGGACGCCCTCGCTGCAGGTGGTGATGTGGTCGGCGAAGATGTACCAGTGTTTGTGATTGAGCCACTGCACATCGCCGATCGTGGGGATGCCCGCGATTTTCCCGGCAATGGTCCCCCAGAGGCTGGCGGTCGAGAGGTGGGTGTTGATGACATCTGCGCCGATGCGGCGGGCGAAGCGGGCGAGAATAAAGGGGGATGCAAGATTTAGCTTCCCGTTGATCAACATCGCGTGGGCTTCGACGTTGCGCTTTTCGAGCTCTTCAAGCAGCAGCTTGTTGTGTTTGCACGCGACAACGACTCTGTGTCCACGCTCCACGAGAGCGCCCGAGAGAAAGGTCATGGCGCGTTCTGCACCGGAGTATCTCCGCGGGGTGATGACCTGAAGAATCGTCAGCTTCCGCCTTTGTGCCTGTGTGGTTTCTATCTGAGAATGAGCGACAGCTTCCGGTACATTGCTCATACTGGGTCCTTTTGCAATCTTACTTGGTTTTGTTGGTCTGCTTCTGCAGAATTGTAGGCAAATCCTCCAGCATTTTGCTGAGGGCCCGGCCCCGGTGGCTGATCC
>JBKHJK010000205.1:0-5210 GCA_046538215.1 Armatimonadota bacterium | reverse complement strand
AGCTTGGGGTGGTCTGGCACCGTCCTGCACAGCATACGTGAGACTTTCGCGGGGCTGCAAAAGGGAAACACGGACAATGAAGGAAAAACGGTTGCGGCCATGGAACCCCTGCAATTGGACAGGGCGTGGCGCATGTTGTAAAATTCCATACGTGATAGCCTGCAATTCGCGCGGGGTTGGTGTTTCTGCGCCTGCCCGTGCGTTTATCCCCTGTGAGATATCCTGAAGCCAATACGACGAACGGGAGACTTTGCCAATGACAGACCGTGGACTGACAGTACTCGAGAAATTTATGTTCGACACCGATCCCGCCGCACTTGCCAGTGAGCTGGAATCATGGCGGGAGGAGCTCCGGGCCATCTACGCCGGCGCCGTGAATGACGAGATGCGCAACGAGGCGGCCGAACTTCTGGCCGAAAACACCATTGATTTGCAGTCAGTGCTGGCTGACTGGTATCTGAAGAACGCAGATCTGCACGGCGACGCGGCGCTGAATGACGACGACCTTGCGGCCCTGGCCGAGGAAAACCTCGCCGTCCTCAAAGAATGGGGCCGCACAGGGTTGATCAACCAGGTGAATGAGACGGTGGAGGATATCAAAACCTCCAACCTGGCCCGGATGACCCGCATGGCCATGGCAGGAGATCTCAATACCTGGTGGGGTAATGACTACGCCGCTCACCTGCGCGCCGCGATGCGCAAGGGCGCCGCGATGGTCACCACCAACCCGGTTCTTGTAAACATCGCCCGGGAGGAGGATCCGGAGTACTGGACTCCCGTGCGCGACCGCATCAAAGAGCAGAACCCCGAGATGAGCGCTGAAGAGCTGGCCTATGCGATGACCATCGAGGTCGTCGTGGCCAACGCCCGCCTGCTGCGCCCGATCTGGGAGCTGACGGACCGCGCGATGGGGTATGTCTCGTTGCAGCTTAATCCCAAAGAGGCTCACAATGCTGATTCGATGATCGAGGGAGCCCGGTGGGTCTGGGAGCGGCTCACAAATGCGCTCGGCGGAACCCCCAACTGTGTCTTTAAAGTTCCGGGAACCAAAGCCGGTATCGAAGTCGCCAGCACCGTCACCGCAGAGGGCATGGGGGTAAACATCACTGTCAATTACTCACTGCCCCAGCAGATCGCCTTCGCGGGCGCCATCCAGAAAAATTCCAACGTCCCCGTCTGTTACCGCACGCAGATGGACGGCCGCCTCGACGATCCCGTCGGCGAAGAACTCGAGCAGATGGGTGTCGAGAACTGGGAAGAGGTCAAGAAGTGGTGCACAACGGCCATCCGCCAGCGTGAATACCGAATGCTGTGTATGCCTCCGGAGCAGGGTGGTCTCGGCATGGACAAATCCATCCCGCTGCCCGCCTCCGGCCGTGGCCCCTGGAACATCGAGCGGTCGCTGACCGATGGGCCGATGCCGATTTTCCTCACGGTCTTCCCCGACCGCCAGGAAGAGTTCGACAGCAAGCACCGCGAGCTGGATCCGAAGGGCATGTGGGCCGAAATTCCCGACGGCTATCTGGACACGCTGTACAAGTCCGAGTTGTTCCGGAAGGCCTATGAGCCCGACGGCATGACCGTTGACGAGTTCGATGACTTCCTGCCGGTCGTCAGGACCCTGACAGGCTTCGCCGAGGGCTATGACGACTTCGTGGCCTGGATGTCGGAGTAAAAACCTGTCGGTAGCAAAATACACCAGCCGCGTCCCTTGGTGGGGCGCGGCTTTTTTGGTATGCCGGGGATATGTGAAGATAGAGAAGACGGGCGCGAGAAGATCCTGGAGCTTACATCCTGTACGGGCCGGTGGAGCCCTCGTTGTCGGGGAAGAGAATTGTCTCGGCGATACTAACAAGCTCGTCCAAAAGCACCTGGTCCACCTGGCTTTGCGTGTCGTCGTACTCTTTGGCGACGCGTATGACCGTCCCGGCCGCCCGTTTTGCAAATTCGTCAATGGCCTCGTCGCTCTCGACTTCGGGCGAGGCCGACAGGGCCATGACGCGGCCCCAGTCGTGGAGCGCCTGGCGGATGTCGCCCTTGGTGGCAAAGGCCTGCGCCCGGCCCATGTACGCCGCGGCCATGGTCGGGTCGCGCTTGATGGCCCGCCCGAAGCTGGCGATCGCCGGGTCAAGCTGGTTCATCTCAAGCTGGTCAGCGCCCCGCTGGTACGCCTCCTGTGCGCTTTCCTCCGACATCGGAATGCCTCCTGTATCTCAAACACCGCCCGGATATGCAGCTTTTCCATCTCTGAGGGTAAACGAAACGAGGGGCAATTTCCAGTATCCCCCCGCGTAAGCCCTGCCCTGCAGGCGGTTTCTGGCGTTGCCTCAGTGAGGACTGCCGGAGCTCTTTTCCCGGTTATTCCGTCACCACGTCATTCTCCAGGTATCTCAGATGTCGGCTCGACGGGTTTGGGCATGGTGCAACACTGCACGCAGAGAGTGCGGCTGAGAAAGAATGCGGTGCCCACGACCTCGGCCGCCCGCATGAGGTGAATCTCTGCCTCACCGATCTGCCCGTCATCTATGAGCCCGCGGTCGCGCATGGCCCGCTCCAGGGCGTCCCATTCGATGAGACATTCTCCATCACGCCACTGTGCGCTCCTGGCCTCGACGACGTGTCCGAGTTCATCGCGGATTTTGCAGCGCTTCATCCGCTCGCCGACACAGTGCCAGTTGCCCATACGCTCACCGATGTGCGCGGCGGTGTTGACGTTCATGCCCACACCCAGTAGCAGCACTTTCCCGCCCCAGAGCGCGAGCTTTCCCAGTGGGGATTGATGGCCGAAGGTTCCTGCCGACAGGTGTCCTTCGACCAGCTCGCGGGCGAGATAACCGATGGCCGCGTAGGGGTGGGTCGGATGCATACTGCGGCAGGCCTCCGGACGGTTGCGCAGCGCCTCGGTAATCGCGCCATTGACGGAGACAGTTTCCTCGATGTCGAAAATATCCACGTTCCCGTGGTTGAAGGTCGGCATCATGACGGTGCCTTCGGGGCCGACAACCTCCAGCAGCGCGTCAACCACAGTATCCGCACCGCCCTCGACGTAGCCGAATGCCGACAGGGAGCTATGAACCTGCACGAGGTCGCCGTCCTTCAGACCGATATCGCAAAGACCGGCGATGATGTCGTGACGACTCACCCGCGGCTTTCCTGATGAATCGTACATGAGAGGGCCTCCTGTGATGAGAATATGAGGGCTTTAAGGTGGCGGAATACTCAGCACTGATGGTTCGGCGAAACGGTCAGTACATCCTCCGTGCGCCGGCATAGCGGGGTGCGTAGTAGCTGGAGTTGAGGCTGTCAATGACCACGTCGCGGCGGCTGTTGGAGGCGTGAATGAATTTGTCGCCGCCGATGTACAGTCCCACATGCGATATTCCCGGCCGGTAGGTATTGCGGAAAAAGACCACGTCTCCGGGGATGAGGGAGCTTCGGCTGACGGGGCTGCCCTGCCGGTACTGCGTGCGGCTGGAGCGGGAGACACTGATGCCGTGGCATTTGAGGAGATAATGCACGAAGCCGGAGCAGTCGAAGCCGACGCTGGGACTGGCGCTGCCGCCCACATACGGGTATCCGAGATATTTTTTGGCGGTGCTGACGATGCGTTCGCCAATGGAGCCGTCGGTTGTGGGAGAGGGGAAGTCTTCATGGCCGCTGCCGCGGGATGCACCGCTGGAGGCGGACATCGTGTTTGACTGTTGCCGAACCCGCCGCTGAGCGCGTGTATCAATCAGCCACCCGGCCATCCATCCGACCTCGCCGTTCTCCATGGCGACCTTGTACCAGTCGCCCTTTTGATCCACGATGAGCACACGGGTGCTGAGCGTGGCGTAACCGATGCGCTCGGCGTCGAGACTGGGTTCGGCCCGCAGATTGACCTTCGGGCGGGCGACCCAACCGACGTGCACGTTCACCTTCTCCTCACCCTCCTCGGCGACGATCGCCTTGCCGGGCGGAACAAAGCTGACCACCCATCCGGCCACCCATCCGGTTTTGCCGTCATCGGTCTTGATTTTCACCCAATGGCCGCTAATATCGGTGGTGGTGACCTTGGTACCGCGTTCGAGCTTGAAAGCGACGTCGTAATCGCGGTCGGGACCGGAGCGGATGTTGACGACTTCCTCACAAATCCATGCGGACATATTCTGCATACGCCCGCCCTGCCGGTTCACCGGCGGGGATGTCGAGGCACTGCTTTGGGATGCGCTCCCACCGTCGGGATACTTGATTAGCCGGTTGGCGATCCAGCCCTCAGTGCCGTCGCCATGCACCCGCGCCCTGCACCAGTCGTCACGAGTCTCTGTCACGTACAGCGTCTGTCCCTTTTTCAGCTTTGCAACCGAGTCGTAGTTCAGGCCGGGACCCTTGCGGAGGTTGACAACATCTCCATCCACGAAAACTTTTGCCGTCTTTGAGGGTTTGGAGGCGCTTGAGGCCGTATCCTGGCTGTATTTTTCGGCGAGCTTGCGGCCGGCGGAGGCGTCATATTCCAGCAGATCCCCCCGAATCCACCCGTAGCCGTTGCCTGTGGAAACCCTGCACCAGCCGGATTTGCGGTCGGTGATATAGACCTTGCGGCCGCCGTTGAGGGTGCCAAACCTGTCATATCCCAGTCCGGGACCGGACCGGACATTGACGGCGGCCTCCTTCACCCACGCAGGCGTCGGTGTGCCGCTGTCATCTTTTTGACTCGCAGCGGCTTCTTCGGCCAGTGCGCGGCCTTTCTCATAGGAAAATTGCAGCAGCCATTCAGCAATCCAGCCCGATGAACCGTCCGGCAACTTCGCCCAGCACCACTTGTTGGCAAATGCGGTCACATAAACCTTGGCACCGCGTGAAAGTGTGCCGATCTTCTTGCGATCGGTGCCGGGGCCGGAGCGGACGTTGAGGGTTTCGGGGATCACCCATGCCGGACGTGCCTTCGCCGAAAACGCCGACGAAGGCACAAGCAACACAAGGACTGTGATGAGAATAACTGCGGTGAATGCTGTCGCTCTCATTGTTCTGGTTCCCGCGTATCCAATACAGGTTATAAAATTATACTGTACGCCCAGATTAGAAGTCAAAACGCAACCGTACATCCACAGCCGCTTTGACGTACGGGCATAACGCATGTTCATATCCCCGGCAACAGTGCCTCATAAAAACCAATGATCCCGTGGCTCGGCCTGAGACGTGCGCAGTTTGCACGGATCAGGTGAGAATTG
>JBKHJK010000204.1:0-5221 GCA_046538215.1 Armatimonadota bacterium | reverse complement strand
ATATCGAAGAGGCCATGAAAGGCCCGCAGGTGTTCGGTTGGATGGACTATCGTATCGGCATGGTCGGCTGGGAACTCGACTTTGACCGTGACTTCGACAACCTGACGGCGCTGGTCGGCGTTGAAGGCCAGATCACCGACGAGGTCGCAGGCCGCGTCGCGCTGAAAGTCCGCGATAGCTGTGACCCCGGGGGAATGGTTGATCTGCCCGGTGCCGATCCCGCCCCCCTGCCACTCGTTGATGGTAACGAGGCCGAGGAAGTCTGGCTGGATGAAGCGTTCATCACCTTCAGCCGCGACAGCTTCCCCCGTGGCACACACACCATCGGCCGGCAGTTCGTCAAGTACGGCCAGGGTCTGCTGATTGATAACCAGCGGCAGAGCATCCAGGGCTGGCGCACGACCACAAACGACGTCTTCGGCACAAGCCTGGACTTCGATGTCTTTGCCGGTGGCGCCAACTACACCTGGAACCCGACGTGGACACAGCAGGATCTTCAACCTGCCGAACGCGACAGTGACGGCTATGTTGCAGCTCGCCTGAGCTATGACACCAGCCGTGGCGCCTTCGGTGTCAACTATCTGGGAACCGGGTTCGACGATGAGCGGGGCTTCAGTGTTGATTACACTGGCTCCATCTTCGGTCGCGCTCTGGCACTCGAAGCTGCCACGCTGACGCAGCAGGCTACCGGCGTAGAAGAAATGAGCGGTGCCTGTGGCGACGTCAAAGACGCCAGCGCCTACATGGCCAACCTTGAGCTCCTCAAGGGCGGCAACTGGGCTCTCAACGGGTACTATTCACGCTCTGACGCGACGTACAATCCGTACTACTCAGTCGTGAACCCGTACTATGAGACCTATGCATCCAATGCTGGCGCCTGGCCCAACGACAACGTGGCAGGCATTCCGTGGGAACGCTGGCTGCGGAATCCGCTCGCCATGCCCAACCTCGAGGTTCTCGGTGGCACACTGGACATCACGCTGGGCTCCACGCCCTTCACACTGTCCTACTACGACCTCGATACCACAAGCTCCTATAGCAGGACCTGCGGCAACAGCCCCGACTCCAGTTGGTGGGACAGCAACCCGTACTACCACGGGTACAGGGGCATGGATCCGCAGTACGACACACTGTACGGAATCTCGACCACTCAGGAGCTTGCCGACGGCGTAAATGCCACATTCACCTACGCCCGGCAGGATGCCGCACTGGCCGGTAAAGAAGACCTCGAGATGGCTCAGGCAGCCATTCAGATCGGGTTCTAACAAACCGGTCAAAAGACGCAATCAAAGGGCCTCACACCGTGTGAGGCCCTTTTTCATTGGTCGCAACGCAGTCTGACTAACAGTTTATAACTTGACTATGCGGCCAATGTTGAGTATATTTCTCAAGAACAGTTGTGTTATTCACAGTAGCAGTCCGCCCGTACCGCCAGGCACGTTCGTATTTCACTGCAGGGAGGGCGAAATGACAATCGGGCATCGCGCTTTTTACGTGTGCGCTCTTTTCCTCGTCTTTTCAACCACTCTTGTCTATGGACAGAGCAGTCCAGCTCGAACCGTTCCCTTTGACCACTGGGCCTATGATGCATGTGAGCAGCTTGTTGACGCCGGCATCATTATCGGTTATCCGGAGGGTGATTTTCGCGGCTCACGCGTCATGACACGCTATGAGTTTGCAATGGCCGTCGCCCGCATGCTCGCGTGGTACCGGGAGCATGTTGGCGCTGTCGCCGAGGTTGGGCCGACCGGAGAGACGGGGCCGGAGGGCGCGCGTGGGCCTGCAGGTCCCAGGGGGCCACAGGGACCCGCCGGACCGCAGGGCCCCCCGGGAGAAGGGGTCATTGACCGACAGAAGGTCGAGACCCTTTTCATCAAGTTAACCGATGAATTTCAGCGGGAGCTGGGGCTGATCCGCGAGAATATCCCTGACCTGCGCGCCGATATGGAAGACCTCGATTCGCGGGTGAGCAGCCTCGAAAAGAAAGCCAGTGACGATGTGGATATCTTCGGCCACATTGACTTTCGCATTGGCGCTGCAGGAAAGATAGACAACGATCACGAGTTCGATAATCTTATGGTGGAAATCGGTGCCCAGAAGTGGATAACCGACGATGTTTTCGGACGCGTGAAATTCAAATACGCCGATGCGTATGTCCCCCTGAGTGTTATAGATCCCGAGCACGGTGAGGGACCCGGGTTCGTCAATCCGCCCGGGAACCGTCCGTATGGCTTTGGGACGGAGGATCTCTGGCTCGACGAGGCGTACGCAAAATTCACCACCCGCGGGACCCTGGCCGCGGACTGGACAGTCGGGCGCCAGTTCTTCCGGTATGGCGGCGGCTGTATGGTCAACAACGAGCGCCGCGGGCTTATGGGCATTCGGGGTCATCGCGACGGAGTGTTTGACACGGCTCTCGATCTGGACTTCGTCCTCGCAGGCGCCACACATGACTGGTTGCCCAATCGGCCGCTGCCGGGCAACAGTGACGGGTATGTGGCCGCCCGGCTGTCACACGATGCGCGGCGGTGGGCTCTCGCCTTCAACGCCCTTCCGGACGGGACGGGCAACGAGATCGTCTATGGTTTCGACTTTCGCTACCACCTGGGCGGCTGCCGGTATCTGTGGGGCGAGATGGCCGAACTGCAGCGTCATGCCAACCGGCCCGTGTACGGCTTTAAAGAACAATCCGACCGGGCTTACATGGCCGGCGTAGATATCATTGATACAGAAGACGTGCGTCTGCGGGGCTATTACTCGTTTGCAAGCGCGGAATACGACGTCGTCTATTCGAGTCTTCACCCGTATTATGAAATCAATCAATCCCACGCGCCGGGCAACATGATCCCATGGGACCGGTGGCTGCGGCGCCCCTTCATCATGAGCAACATCGAATGTATCGGCGCCCATATTGAAACACATATCGGCTCTTTGCCTCTGCAGATCCAGTATTACGACCTCAGCGCCGACAGCGACTGGTGGGAGCAGAGCCAGATATCGTTCCTCGATTATGACAAGCTCTGGTCCATCAGCGTGTCGCGGCGGTTCGAAGACAACATGGTCGGCCGGCTACTATATGGCCGCCAGGAGGCCGCAGGCAACGCCACACCCGGAGCGACCGACCAGCAGATCCTGCGGGCCGAATACATCTGCGACTTCTAATGACGAGGAAACAAACAGCCCACGGCAAGGCCGGCTGGCGACAGTCGGTCTTTTGTTTGGCGACCGGTCCCGGGAAAATGACACTTCGGGGTTTGTACTTTGCTGAGGGTCCAATGGAGGCGTAGCCGTACTCGACGGAGAAATGTGTCAGCCGTAAGCAATGCTGGTGCACTCGCTGCAGCCAGTATTTGATTGATACGTGAAGGAGAATAACAATGGAATGGGCGATGTTTTCGAAGCATCTCGACCTTCTGGGGCTCTCGCTTGAGGAGGTCGCCCGCGACATGAAAGAGATGGGCTTTGACGGCATGGATCTGACCGTCAGACCCGGAGGACGCATCGAACCGCATGAAGTGGAACACAAACTGCCGGACGCAGTTGCCACCATCGAGCAGATGGGCATCTCTGTCCCCATGATCACCACGGGTATCACCTCGATCCACTCCCCGCATGCCGAGGCCATTTTTGCCACTGCTGCGGAGTGTGGGATCCCCGCGTTGAAGCTGGGCTACTGGCGTCTTCAGGACCCGGCGGAGTTCTGGACCATGTACGAGAATGCCACCGTCTGGCTGGACGGCCTGCAGAGTCTTGCGATGGAGTACGGTGTATCGGCGAATATCCACATGCATTCGGGCCCGTATGTCAGCGCATACCCGCCCGTCGTGTACATGCTTCTGGAGGGCCGCGATCCCCGATACACGGGGGCGTATGTGGACAGCGGTCACATGGTCATCGAGGGCGGGCGCGACGGCTGGCGGCAGGGCCTCGTTATGCTCGGGCCGTACATCAACCTCGTGGCGCTGAAGGGCTACTCATGGGTCTGTGAGCGGGATGAGAGCGGAAAGCTCACCTACGACCTGCAGATGTTGGGCTTCGAAGAATCCCAGCAGGACTGGTCGCAGTTTTTGCAGATCATCAAAAGCTTCGGCTACGATGGCACCGTCTCGCTGCACAGCGAATACGGCGAAATGAATCACGAACAGCTCATTGATCAGACCCGGCGGGATCTGGACTATATCAAAGAGGTAGCCGCTGCTCTCGAAGAGTAATGTGAGTGCTCCATGCGATGAGAAAAGCCGCCTCCGGTCCAGAGGCGGCTTTTTGGGTGTCATGAGGTGGAAGAACTTCTTATCCGCGCCCGAACAGGCCCTCGTCGTCGGGAACGCCGCTTTCCTGGAATCGCACCTGCCGCCGATACATGCTGGCGTACAGGCCTTCTTCGGCCATCAGTGTATTGTGGTCGGCCATCTCCATGATCTGACCGTCATCAATCACGACAATGGTATCGGCGTTGCGAACGGTGGAGAGGCGGTGAGCGATGACGAAGGTGGTGCGTCCGCTCATCAGATTTTCGAGAGCCTTCTGGATGATCTGCTCCGCCTCGGTATCCACCAGTGAGGTGGCTTCGTCGAGGATCAGGATGCGGGGATTGGCCAAAAGCGCGCGGGCAATTGCCAGCCGCTGCTTCTGGCCGCCTGAAAGCTTCACACCCCGCTCGCCGATCTCGGTGTCGTATTTTTCCGGGAGCTCTTCGATAAATTCATCGGCATAAGCGGCGGCACACGCCTCAACGACGTCTTCCTTTTTCGCTCCCAGGTTGCCGTAACGGACGTTCTCGTACACCGTGCCGTTGAACAGGAAGGTTTCCTGCAGCACCATGCCGATATTTTTCCGCAACGATTCCTGAGTCACCTCGCGCAGGTCCACACCATCAATGCGCACTTCTCCCTCAGTGGGGTCGTAAAAGCGGGGGATGAGATTGACGAGACTGGTTTTGCCCGCGCCACTTCTGCCCACCAGTGCCACGGTCTGCCCGGGCTCGGCGTGGAGGTTTACGTTTTCCAGGACCATTTCACCGGTCTGGTATTTGAAGGCGACATCATCGAGCTCGACGTCGCCCTCAATATCTTCGAGCGGTCGTGCATCCTCGCTGTCCTCGACTTCAGGCTCCTCATCAAGCAACTCGAAGATGCGGGCCAGGGAGGCCAGGGCACGGTTGTATCTGTTATAGACGCGCACCAGAGAGCCGAAGCGGTGATAGAAGCCCTGCAGCCATCCG
>JBKHJK010000203.1:0-5232 GCA_046538215.1 Armatimonadota bacterium | reverse complement strand
GCACACGCCTTTAAGGGACTCACGGCCCTCATTTGATATTATGCCGCGGTGCAGAGCGATGCCTTTGATGTCGCTGACCAGTGGCGTGCCTGTGTGAGTGCGGAAGCACAACAGGCGTTTACACTCGATCCATCAAACGCTTTTGCCGATCAACTCGACGATCAGCTCGGTCTTTGAGAACATTTCGAGGCGAGAATTACCCGGTATTCGTATATGTACGTATAACTTGCATGGCCTGAAGCTATACGCTAAAAGGATTGTCTGTTTGTTTCACGTGAAACATTCGCCCCGGCCCTGCTTTCATACCCGGCTGCACAATCCTGCAGCGGGGGAGGTTGACACCGACGGGCCGTCCTGTTTATCATGCGATTGTCATGAATGACCACAAACTCGTTGCAGATGCGTATGACGTTATCGTGATTGGGGCAGGGCATGCTGGCTGCGAGGCCGCCCTGGCCGCCGCCCGTGTTGGCGCCCGAACTCTCATCCTCACCATCAACCTCGACACTATCGCACAGATGCCCTGTAACTGCTCCATCGGAGGCCCGGGAAAATCGCACCTTGTCTCCGAAATTGATGCACTTGGTGGAGAAATCGGGCGCAATGCGGATCACGTGGCCACTCATGCCCGCATTCTCAACGCCTCCAGGGGCCCCGCCGTGCAGGCGCTGCGCCAGCAGGCGGACAAAAACCGGTACCACATCCAGATGAAGCGCGTTCTTGAGCAAACACCAAATATGGACCTTTACCAGGACCTCGCCACCGGCCTTCGCGTGAAGAATGGGACGATTCACCGTGTTTATACCCAGATGGGCCTGTACTTCGCAGCCGGGGCGGTGGCTGTGTGCACCGGCACATTCCTTAACGGAACCGTCCACATCGGTGAGAAGAATCTTCCGGCCGGGCGTGCCGGCGAAATGCCTGCAGAGGAACTCACACGCAGCCTCGCCGACCTAGGGCTACAACTGCGCCGCTTCAAGACCGGGACCGTACCGCGTCTCCTGAAGTCCTCTTTGAAACTCGAGCGCATGCGCTGTCAACCCAGCGACGCACGGCCCCTGCACTTCTCTGTGGATACGAGCCCACGCCCCTCACGGCCCCTCCTCCCCTGCTATGTCACCCATACCACTGAGAAGACCCACCGCATCGTCCTCGATAACATTGAGCGATCCGCCATGTATTCCGGCAATATAGAGGGGGCCGGCCCGCGATACTGCCCCTCCTTCGAAACCAAGCTGCTCCGCTTTCCCGAGAACACCAGCCACACGCTCTTTATGGAGCAGGAAGGCTGGGACACCGGCGAAATTTACGCCCAGGGGCTCTATAACTCTCTGCCCCATCGCGTCCAGCTCGACATGATCCACTCGATTCCGGGCCTCGAAAACGCAGTGATGCTCCGCCCGGGCTATGCCATCGAGTATGACTGCATTGATCCACGCGCTCTGGATCGCGACCTGAGCTTTCCCCCCGTCCCCGGCCTATACCTCGCCGGACAGATGAACGGCACCTCCGGATACGAGGAGGCGGCCGCACAGGGGCTCGTTGCCGGAACGAATGCCGCCCACTTTGCACTCAACGATGGTTTGACCCTCACACTCGACCGCTCAGACGCCTACATCGGTGTCATGATTGATGATTTGGTGACGAAAGGCTCGGAGGAGCCCTACCGTATGCTCACGTCGCGCGCCGAATATCGCATTCTTCTCGGCCAGCATACCGCCTATCGGCGTCTCACCGATATCGCGGAGAGGCATGGTCTCGTGGATCCGAACCGTCGGCAGTGTATTTCAGACATTCGTGACCGCGTGGATGCTGAAAAACGGCGCCTGGGCGCCATTTCGCCAGAGATTGACCATCCTCTGCCTCGCCATTTTGGCCCTGTGCTGCACGGTGAACGCAAATCTCTGACCGTCCTCGATCTGCTGCGTCACCCGAAGGGGCATTACGAGGATGTTGTGCGGTACTGGCCGCCACAAAAACCGCTTTCGACCTTCGAGGCGCGGCTTTTGGAGGCGGAGATCAAGTGTGAAACATACGCCGAACGGGACCTCCGTCGGGTGGAGCGGGCCGACCAGCTCTCCAGAAAGGTTATCCCCCCGGATATTGATTACCGCTCTCTGCCTATCCGCACGGAGGCGCGTGAGCGTCTCGCGGAGGCACGTCCGCGAACGCTTGGACAGGCCGCACAGCTATACGGCGTCACCCCTGCGGATATTGCCGCCATCGCAGCGATGCTCCGGGATTGATCTTTTTTGATGCATTCTTCCTCTTTTTTCGATTTTCTCTTGTCTTTTCTCTCTTCGTTCGGTACAATCACTGCAGGCTGTCCACAATTCACCTCCGGCGACTGTTTCACGTGAAACAATTCAGCGTCTCGATCATAGCGGATTATCTTGAAGCGGTGGGAGTTGGGCTGCCCGCGGGGCGCCTGGAGCAGTGTCATGCGCTTCTTCAGTGGCTTGCTCCCTCCGCCGAGCACCTCGGTTTCACGCAATACGGCGACCCGGGCGACTTTTTCGCCCATATTACCGCACCGGGGCTCCTTTTGCTCCCTCATATCCCGGGCGATGCGCGGGATATCGCTGAAATTGGGCCCGGCAGTGGTGGTGCAGGCCTCGTCATAGCGCTTTTGCGCCCGGACCTACACGTCCACCTGATTGATCGCAGCTCCCGCGTGTGCACGTTCCTGGACATTGCAGCCGCCCGCTTTGAGATCGAAAACTGCTCAACACGCTGTGCGGATGTTGACGCGATCGCTGCAGAATCGCCCCGGTATGACCTGGTGACGGCCCGTGCTGTCGCGCCGCCGGACGAGATTGTGCCCTCACTGCTGTCGCTCGTCCATTTGGACGCACCTGTCGCCATATATCACAGCCCGGACGACTGTGTTATTCTTGATGACGTATCTCTGGAAGCGAGAATTGACACCGGCCTGCCCAATCTTGTTCTGAGCATTTTGCGGCAGGGTCCGTGCAATAGATGATTCGTCCGAGACATGTCTGGCACTCTTCCAGTCGCTATCGGAGGTGTTGTACGAATGGCACAGGTGCATGCGCTGGTCAATCAGAAGGGTGGCGTGGGGAAGACCACCACGGTGATCAACCTGGCCGCATGGGCGGCTCTCGACGGCAGGAGCGTCCTTGTTGTGGATACCGACCCGCAGGGGAATGCCACAAGCGGCCTGGGGGTGGACCGTTCGGCCCTGGAATACTGCATCTACGACCTCATTGCCGACGACGCATCGGAGCCTCGGGTCGAACTCGAGGATGTGCTCATTCACAGTGATATTGACAATCTTGATATCATTCCTGCAACCATCAATCTCGCCGGCGCCGAACTGAGTCTCGCCAACACCATCGCCCGCGAGCGCCGTTTGCGGACGATCCTTGAGCCCATTCGGGATAGGTATGACATTCTTCTTGTTGACACTGCACCGTCACTGGGCATTCTTGCAGTGAATACTCTCGTTGCCGCGGACGAGGTGCTCATTCCCATTCAATGCGAATACTACGCGCTGGAAGGACTTTCACAGCTTCTGGATGTCATCTCTCTGGTTCAGAGCCAGCTCAATCCCGACCTTCGCATTGGCGGGGCGCTGCTCACCATGTACGATGTTCGGACAAATCTCTCCGACGATGTGGCGGAAGAGGTCCGCAGTAACTTCGTCGGCCCGGTCTTTGACACGGTCATCCCCCGGAATGTCCAGCTCGCGGAGGCTCCCAGTCACGGTCTGCCGGCTCCGGTGTATGCACCGTCGTCACGCGGGGCCAAACGCTACTATGCGCTTTACAAGGAGGTCTTCAATAATGCGTAAACGCAGCCTCGGACGTGGTCTCTCTGAGCTTCTATCCGGTGATTCGCCGCCACATAGTCGCACGGTGGTGGAAATCCCGCTGGATGAGATCCAGCCGAATCCGAATCAGCCCAGGCGGGAGATGCATGAGGAGAGCCTGCAGGAACTCGCTGCCTCGATCGAGGAGCACGGCATTTTGCAGCCGATTCTTGTGCGTCGGCGTGGTGGGGCATACGAGCTGGTTGCGGGCGAGAGGCGCTGGAGAGCCGCGCAGCGCGTCGGTCTGGATACCATCTCTTGCTTAGTCCAAGATATTGATGACCGGACCTCCCTGCAAGTCGCACTGATCGAAAACCTTCAGCGTGATGACCTCAATGACATTGAACTGGCTACCGGCTACCGGCAGCTTCTGGACGATTTCGGGCTGACCCAGGAAGAGCTTGCGCAGCGCATCGGCAAAAGCCGCTCTGCGGTCACCAACACCCTGCGCCTTCTTGAATTACCCAATGATATCCAGGACGCCATCCGCAGCGGCCGGATTTCCGCCGGGCATGGCCGCGCACTGCTTGGACTTGCCGCAGATCCCGAAAAAATAGAGCAGATCGCTCAGCGTATTGCGGACGAAGATCTTTCCGTCCGGCAGGTCGAACAGATGGTCCGTGAACTCGCTGAACCCGAAACGGTGGATATTGAGGAGGAAGAAGAGCAGCAGGAGCCGCCCACGAGGCGTCAGAAGCAGGAGAAAGACGTTCTCCTGGCGGACGCCGAGGAGCGTCTGCAGACGGCGCTGGCGACGAAAGTCAATATTAAGCCACGTTCGAAGGGTGGGACGATCGAGATCCAGTATTTCGATGATGAGGATCTCAGCCGCCTGGTGGACGCCATTGACAGCGAGGGCGGATTTCTGTAATACCGGCAGGACGGGGACACCGACTGCGACCGCCTATTCGGAGGGGTTTGCGGCAGCGTGAACCCTGAAGGCGGCGCTCGCCAGGAGCTCACCATCTTTTTGTGGTCGCACCATCGCGCGATAGTCGCCGGGTGGCAGTAGCTCATCGCTCTGTGTGCCCATCCACGCGTGCGCCCACCCGGCCCGTGAGGGGAGTGCCACCTGGCGGGCTGTTCCCGGCAATGGGCTGTCATGAAAATACCACTGCACGTGCATCTTCTGGCCGGGTTTTGCGTTTTTGAAAGCAAACGCCAGGTACACCCGTCGGGTGTCGGGCTTGAATACCTTCTTCTGCGGCCCGGGACTCCCATCTTCGCTGAGTTCGGCGCAGATTGTGGGCCAGTGGATGATCAGTGTGTTCGCAGTATTCCCGCTGATCTTATCGGCGTTTTCGACCACAACGAAGCTCCCGGAATATGTCACACCCGCCGGTGTGGTGACTTCCACTTCATAGATGCCTTTTGCGAATCCGCCCGGTGAGGGACGGCTG
>JBKHJK010000202.1:0-5263 GCA_046538215.1 Armatimonadota bacterium | reverse complement strand
GGGGAAGGGCGAATGTTACATCACGCTGCGGGTGGGAGATGCACAAGTCAAATCCTGCGAGATTCCCGCAGACGGCAACCACAGCGACTGGAATGTTGACGTGGACCGATATTTCGACAAAACGAGCTGGCCCGTCGAGGTAAACCAGGCCAGGACGCTGGTCATAGAGATCTCCGGGAAAGAGAGAGATTTCTGGACCGCGGACGACAGTCTTGGCCGTTGCACCGGGCGGTATGGTATCGAGTTTTTTAATTCTGATTACACCTATATCCCGAAGTTTTGCCGCCGTTCCAGCCGCACGGGAGCGGGCTTCGGAACCGGCCAGGAAGGCTACACAATCGGCTATTCGCTGGAGATTTTGAGCTTTGATGAAGATACGGCACAGGCAGATGCAGAAACCGACGATCTGCAACCTCAGGACCTCATCGTCAACAGAAATTTTGCCAGCGGTTTCGATGGCTGGGAGGTGCATGATGACGAAAATGCAAAGGGTGGCAATTTCGCAGTCCGCGTCGTCAACGATCCGCAGAAGCAAAGTTGTGTGGAGCTTGAGCGCACCGACAGCCCTCCCGACGGAGCCGCACTCTGGGTGGCGCAGGCACTGGATATCAACCTGGACGAATGGCAGGAGCTGTACCTGGAAGCGGATGTGAAGGTCCTTCACAACGAGCTGTCGCCGGGTGGTGCGAATGGCGTGGAATATCCTGCACAGATAGCTCTGAATATGCGCGACAGCCAGGGCCACAGTCGGCACTGGATGCACGGATTCCATTATCAAAACAACCGGGACGGATGGGAAAACTGCACGCGCGTTCCGAAGGGTCAATGGTATCACTGGCGGTCGGTGAATCTGGCGTCCCAAAGCCCCGACGGCTCGACCAACCATCTGTGGAACCGGCAGCACACTCAGCGGTTTATCCCGGCCACAATCACAGCAATCCAGGCCCGGGCCCAGGGTTGGGCCATGCGGTCGAGAAGCACAAACCTCCGCTTCGTCGGCAAACGCAGGTAACATGGAAATAACGCAATGGGTACCAGCGCCCGACCGAACGGCGGACACCTAGTTTTTTTCGATTGGGGAGATGGAAACATGTTGTCATCCTCTGATGTATTGACAATGCTTGTGGCATTTGGGCTGCTTATCACGGCTGCGGGGAGGATGCCTGTCATGGCCGAAACGACCGACCTTGGTGACGGATTTCAGCACCACGGCCCGGTATCCGATGTGGCGCAGAGCCGCGGGATGGTCTGTACGGAGGACGGCGAGGGCAATCCGGTGGTGCTGGTGTGGCTGTTCGATCACCGGTACGCTTACGCGCTGGGTGTCATCAACGCTGAAACCGGCGAGATGGAGGAGATTCCCCGGCCGATTGACCGTGACTGCCCGTTCGCCTCGCTCCTGGCACAAAACGGGAGGTATTACACGTACTTCGGCGGCCACTTCATCGAATTTGATCCCAAAAAGCGCGAGTTCACTGCTGTTCATGAAGGGCCTCCCCGCGTGGCGATGAGTATGACCGAAGATTACGATGGCGTGATCTGGGCGGCGATCTATCCGGGCAGCGAGGTCGTCAGCTACAATCCCGCGACAGATGAAATGCGCAACTATGGCTGCGTGCATGAACATCCCTCCACACAATATCCCCGCTACGTGGCGGCGGATGACGAAGGGTGGGTGTATGTGGCCGTCGGGCTGGCGGCGGGCCAGATCATCATGCTCAACTCCGACACCGGCGAAACGAAGACGGTGGTGCCCGAAGACGAGATCGTCGGCAAAGGTCGTGTCCGCGTTTATCCGTATGTAAATGGCCGCGTGTACGGCTACGCTCCCTCGCCTGCTGACGGGCAGCAGTGGTATGAGCTGTACGACGGTGAGGCTCGAAAGATGGATGGAGCGCCCGATGTCGAGCAGAAAAACGTCATTACCGGTACGCAGGGACTGCGCCACAGAGATCTGCCCAACGGAGAGCGCGTCCAGAACCTGGATTTGATCGAGGGACGACTTGTTGTGAAAGATCCCAAAACGGACGAGACGCGGGAGATGGAGTTTGAGACCAGCGGGGAGGGCGGAGCCGCCATGAGCGTCGCTGCCATGCCGGACGGTACCGTGGCGGGCGGCACCTATATTCCACACCGGTTCTTCAGCTACGATCCCCGGACCGATGAGTGGACCCGGCATGAATGCTACGCCCAGTGGAACACCATCACCGCTGCGGAGGACCTCGTATATATCGGCACTTACACCGAAGGCGTGTTGCTGCAGTGGGATCCCGCACAGGAGTGGGTGACGACGCAAAGGGACAATCCCGACAGCAATCCCCGCTACCTGGCACAGACCCGGGCGCACCCCGACATCGGCCGTCCGTATGCGCTTTTGGCTCACCCGGACGGGCGCCACATCATTCTTGGCGGCTTTCCAGGATATGGCTACACCGGCGGCGGGCTGGTATTCTACGATGAGCAAACAGACACCGCAGAAATCATCGGCCACAAAGATCTCATCCCCTGGCACTCCACCATGAGCCTGCTGGCGCTGCCCGACGGGAGACTGCTGGGAGGAACGACCCCACTGGCATCCAACGGCGGTGTGCGGAAGGCGGAGGGCCCCGGGGAGCTGTATATCCTGGACATGAACACAAAAGCAATCGTGTGGCACGACGCCCTGATTGACGGTGTTGAGCGGTATGACAACATGGTCATGGGACCGGACGGAAAGGTCTTCGGCATCGCTGATCGCACGCGCCTGTTCGTCTTCGATCCGGTTGAGAAGAAGATTCTGCATGAGGCTGATTTTGAAGAGGATTTCGGTCCCACGGTCTATCAGCAGGGGCCGCGCATCTTCGTGAAAGTGCCTGACGGGCGCATCTTTATACTGTTCGGCAGCTCTATCGGACAGCTCAATCCTGAAACCCACGAGGTCACGACCGTGGCTGAGCCTCCAATGGGCCTGGGGCAGGGCGGGGCATATCTGGATGGCCGCATCTATTTCGCCGGTGGCGACCACGGAGCACACCTGTACTCCTGGCAGGTCCCCCCGGCCGAGTAGGCACCCGCGCCGGCAATTGGTATGAGAATGCCTGTGGCTGCAATCGTGGCTCATAGAACTGTTAGAGCCGTCGAATGGGACCGACTCGGGCTGGAAGCTGAGAATTGAAAACGGTGACGACACAATTCTCACCTGAGCCCTGCTCAACGACGCAGGTCTCAGGCCGAGCCACGGGAAGCTTTGCAATGTTCAACAACAACGACTGATAATGACTTTGCAGACGGACAAATGGAAATAAATCGCTCCTGGGCCTTGCGCCACGTCCATTCCGTGGCTGTGGTCCCTGGAATTTGACACACGAAAATGGAACATCCGCGTGGCTTCACAAGCCTTTAGAGTTTCGTAAACGCCCCCCGAAACGTCTCCGTTGCCCGGGGAGCCTTTGGAGTTTGGAAAACGCCTCCGAAATGGCTCCGTGGCTCGGCCTGCGATTTGAGTCGTTTCTTTCAAATCGCAGGTGGCGACGTCGTCGTCTGTCGCCAGCTTCCAGCCCGAGTCAGGCCCTCTTAGCGTTCTGAACACTTTTGTGAGGCAGTATTACCTGCCACTGCATACTTCAGCGCCGCGAAATAGGCGCAAGCGAGGAAGCAAATCCGCCCGAGATGAGGACCCATGATTGCTCTTGACGCTCCGCAGGGGATTTGATATTCTATATTTGACAATCAGAGTACAGGACAAGCGCGGAGTGTTTTTCCGCCGTGGGAAGCCGGTGAGAGACCGGCGCTGCCCCGCAACTGTATCCGGTACGAAAGCCGCATGTGCCACTGGGTTTACCCGGGAAGGCGCGGTGAGTAGAGCTATCCGGAAGCCAGGAGACCACACCCTGTACACGGCGTTACCACCTCCCGAGGGCGGAGGCGGGTGACTGCAAACCGAATATGAAGCATTATCGAATCGCCCTCAACGGGCGATTTTTTTGTGTTTGAGGTTTAATAGCCATGTGGGACGGATTTGTGCTTCTGCTGGACGAGGGCGGCTTCACCATGTATATCCTGGTGGGCTGCTCCATCATCGCCATCGGTCTGCTTATGGAGCGAGTGTACGTCTTTGCCAGGACGGCCAGCGCGATGAAAGCGGTGCAGGATGGACGCGAGACTCCCGCGTGGTTTGCACAGATGATTGACACCGATTATGACGCAGATAGGGGCACAGAGCCCGAGCAGAAGCACGAGATGAACATCCTGCACCTCAGCCGCTTTCTCAACGCCCGGCTCCCGATCCTCGCCACCATCGGTGGAACAGCCCCCTTCATCGGCCTGTTCGGCACCGTCGTGGGTATCATGCATTCTTTCACCGCCATCAGCACCCAGAAGGGAACAGGCATCGCCGTGGTTGGCTCCGGGATCTCCGAAGCGCTCATCTGCACCGCCGCCGGACTGGCCGTGGCTATCTTTGCAGTGGTCGGATACAATCTGCTGCGAAGCTGGGCCATGAGCATGGAAGAGGATCTCGACCTTGTCTATTTGTCCAAAAACGCCTCAAAGAAGAAGGCAGCATCTGAATGAGAGATCGCAGGCGAAGCCGGGGACAACTTTTTGCCGAGATTAATGTCGTGCCCTTCACCGATGTCGTGCTGGTGTTGCTCATCATCTTCATGATCACGGCAAACTTCATCGCCACCGGCACAGGCCTGAATATCGAGCTGCCTGATGCGGCCAGCGCCGTGTCACAGGACCAGACCCAGACCGCGGTTTTCATCACCCACGAAGGCGACGTATATCTCAACTCCAAACCCGTCAACGCACCCGCTCTGCAGGACCGCCTGAGAGACGTCGTCTCCCGTGACGAAGAGATGGTCGTTGTTGTTAGCGCGGACCAGCGGGTGGAGTATGAGCGCGTGATCGAGATTCTCGACGCAGTCCGCAATGCAGGCGTGCGGTACCTGGCCCTGGCGGCGGAACTCAAGCAGGGGCGGTTGCAATGAACAGGTCCCCGGCAGCGTCCCTCCCCCTGTGGATAGGCATCTCAGTCCTCATCAACTGTGTGCTGGTCATCGCTGCTTCGACCGCCCTCACCGCCAGGGCCAATACGACTTTAGACAGCGAACGCATCGTCCTGCAGGCCACGCTCCATCAACCCAGCTCACCCGACCGGAATACACCCGAGCGCACCAGGCATAAAGAAACCGTCACCACTGTATCCCAAAATACTCCGGACCCTGCAGATTCTCGTATCCAACACCAAAGCACACAAAATACGAGCGAAGCGCACACCCCT
>JBKHJK010000201.1:0-5264 GCA_046538215.1 Armatimonadota bacterium | reverse complement strand
TGGCAAACCAGACTTCCCAGAAGGGGATACCGTCAGTGACTTCTCCGTGGATTGTCCTCATGAAATCGGTCTGTATCATTTATTGCCCGCTCCTGGCGCTGGATCTGTTTCCGCCCATAATTTGGTGAGATAACTGGAGCTGTGGGTTGGCCGTCTTCGCGTTCATTGTGTTTTGAGTACAAATATGCGGGTGTGCCGGTCGGCCGGCAGTGTCACAGTGAGACCGGCGGCGTCTGCAAAATCCTTCAGCACGATCTGCCGGGGAGCTTCCTGCGCTTCCCACATCGGGTCATACGTACACACGACATGAACGTTATCCATGCTCACACGCCGGACGATCGGGAGGCGGTCGGCGAACTGCTCCTGTGCGGAGACATCAATTTGCACCTCGCCATGTCGGAGGATATATTCCAGCGGCTTCACCAGCGCCAGGCCCTCGATCATCGCCGATACCGATTCCGACTGTGGTCGCAGCAACGGTTCAAGCTCAGCCTTGCTCATCTCGTAGTACGGGTTGTTCTCATTGACGCCGTGATTATCGCGGCTGTCGGGGATAATCCGCTGGAAGGTCACAGTGTCGTCCTCGGCCACCTCGTTTATGTGGAGGGGAGCGTAGCGCTCAAACGTTGCAGGTTCGACATCCTCGCCTGCTCCGCGGGCGATCACCTGGAATGCCTCTTTGACGGTGAAATCCGCTTCGGGCTTGATGGTCGGATGGTGGTGTGTTCCCGTGCCGGACCAGTTCCAGCACACCATGCCGTCAGAGCCGGTGAAAAAGCACATGGCCGTCATCGCCCGCACATCTTCGTTGCGCACCGGCTGTTGTTTGTACCACCGCCAGCCGCTGCCACCGCCGTGAAGAAGCGTCCAGTAGTACGGCCGCACCGGCTTTTTCTCCTCCATGGAGTTGATCAGGCGCATGTTCAGATCAATATTCGCCAGCGTGTAGGCGACATTCTGCGGCGACCAGTAGAAGCAATAGACGGAGGGGTTGAGAATATCTACCGCTTCGTAGATTTGCCGGCCATACGCCGTCCACGGGTGGTATGTTTCCGGGTCCACGTTGGCCTCGGCGAGTCCGTGCCAGGTTCGGGGGAAAGGCTGCCAGCCGTAAACGCTGATGTCTTTCCATCCAATATCCCGGGCGGCTTCGACGACTCCCGTGTAGGTCTTTGCATAGCCGTCGTAGTAACGCTTTTCGAAAGCTTGCTGTTGTGCCTGCGACGCGTCGGCCGGATACCACTCCTGCTGGCGAAGCTTTGAGGGTGACAGCTTCCCGTGCTCCATATCAATCATGAAGTTGTCATACAGCGGCCTCGGCTTGAAAACGCCTGCATCCAGCACCATCCGCTTGACGTTCCTGTCGGCCAGCAGATCATAACGGCCCTCGGGGAGGTTGTGTTTTGGCATGAACTTGTGCCAGTTGACGAAGCCACCCCACAGCAACCATTCGGTATTCTCCGGCAGATGTGTGAGAGTGGGTATATCCCTGCGGTAGTTCGAAAGGATGTTGAAGCCGTGGGCGGAGGCGTAATCGCACATCGCCCAGTTGTGCCAGCCGCCATAGCTGAACTCGTTGTTGAAGTGGTCGAACCGAAACGGCTCAATCCCTTCGGCAATATACGGTGCCTCACCGGGTGGATGGTCATCAGTCATGCGGGGATCGTATGGCTCGGGGGGTTCCCCAAGCTGTGGCGGGGTATCATCGAGGGTCACGCCACGAAGATCACCGACGGTCAATGACTGTTCGGGTGTGAATGTTATGTCGCCCTCCGCAGGGAGCTCAACGACACTGAAACCTTCCACTGTGTCACCGAGCGCCTGGAGCTCCCTCTGAGAGCTGTCAGCAGCACAGGTGCCCGCAGCCAGGATAAACGCCAGAAGCGCCAGCAGAATTGTGCTCCTGTGCATGGTCAATTCCTCCAACTGTGATGATGTTGTCAGACGGAATGGTTCGTCTTATAGAGTCATTGGACGCAAAGAGGTGATACTCCTTGTCCTGTGCACCTCGACTACCGCAGATACGATGCCTTCACATTGCTTATGAATGGAGTAAGAGCCACAAAAAACGGCCAGGGCGCAGTGCCCCGACCGTGCTGAGCATTTGCGACGGCGGCTTCTACCACCACCAGGGCTCGCCCCAGAGTGCCTCACCGCCGACGAGCCACGCCTGGGCCTGCATCCACTTGGCGTGACCGTCACAGAAGGCAATGTTGGAGCCGCCGTTGTGTCGCACCCCCTGGTAATTATAGTTGAACAGGTTGTTGTCAGTGGGCGGATCGTACCACTCGTTGCCGTACCGATTGGGGTGATAGACAACGTAGTTGCCGGCATCCACTATCATCAAAATATCGGCGGGCCGCTCCAGGCGCGCGAGCGGACATGCCTGGCAGTAGCTGGAGCTTCCGTATCCCAGCACATCGTAGTTCCATCCGTACCCCAGCCATTGATTTGATGCACTCGGGCATGTGAATATCTGCTGGTTCTTGACATACGGCATGATGACCTCGTACCAGTTGTTTGCATCACTGGGCACCTCCGGGTTGTGAGATACCGGAAGCACTTCATCGTAGTCCTGCGCATACATCATGATGCCCAGCCCGAGTTGCTTGACGTTGCTCAAACAGCTTGTCTGCCGTGCCTTCTCTCGCGCCCTCGCAAACACCGGGAACAGGATCGCCGCCAGTATTGCGATGATCGCAATAACAACCAGTAACTCAATCAGCGTAAAACCCCGTCTTTTCCGCATCATCACCACTCCTCCATGATTTGTGTCGAGCGCCCCAGTGGCGCTCCCTTAATTCAATAATGTACATGAAATACCCGACACTCAAACTATTCTTTGCGAGGATGGTTCGTTCCTGCTCCCCAAATGATATAAAAATGTTGGCTGCAAAGGAAAGCTGTCTGAGCCTGTACAATGTCAGAAATCCGGACTGCATCGGGGGATGGGCTCAGTCACGCACAAGGTCTGCCACCATCGTGGCGACATTCCGCGCACTCCGGGAAAGAGAAGAGAGATCCCTTGAGATCGCGCGGGCCAGGCCCGACCGGGCGTCAAACGCGGCTTTCATTGTGTGAAACCTGGCGGGACAGCACCGAGCTTACAGAGAGATCGTGCAGATACGCTCATAGATGCGGGCGGCCTGCTGCACCTGGGATATTTCCACAAACTCGTCGGCGCTGTGGGCCTGCCGGATGCTGCCGGGGCCGATGACGACCGAAGGAATACCCGCCTCGGCGAACTTGCTGGCATCGGTGCCGTACTGCACGCCCACAGGCTCTGGCATGCCGCTGACCTCATCAAGCGCACGGGCGACGAGCTGTGCCACGGGCGCATCGGCAGACGTCTCCAGTGTGGGGTCGTCCAGGAACAGTTCGGCCTCCCATTGCACCGTATCGTCCACTCCGTCGGCCACGGCTGCCTCGATCTCGGCAAACACATCGTCGGTGTCCTCCCCGGGTATGACGCGGCGATCCAGAACGATCTCACAGAGATCCGGGACAATATTTGGAGCCTGCCCGCCTGAAATCATGCCCAGGGCTGCGGTGGGATGACCGACGAGCGGGTGAGGGGAGCGGCTCTGCAGCGATTCGGCGTAATCCCTGAGAGCCAGGATGACCTGCCCCATGGCGTAAATGGCATTTTTGCCTTTGGATGGATCGCTGGTGTGAGCGGTCTGGCCGAAGGTTCGGACCTTCGTGCGACACGCTCCCTTGTGAGCGATCACCAGCCGCAGCTCGGTGGGCTCGCCGACGACCGCAGCATCTGCGCGAAAGCCCGATTCGACCAGCCGTTTCGCGCCCCCGAATCCGCATTCCTCATCGGCGGCGGCGACGAAGATAATGTCACGCGGCGGTTTGCTTTCCATGGCCCGGACCAGCCCCGTCATCATCACCGCCAGTGACGCCTTGTCATCACACGAACCCCGCCCGTAAATGCGCCCGTTCTTCTCCACCGGGGTAAACGGCTCAACCGTCATGTTTTCGACCTCGACCGTATCGGTATGGGCCTCCAGAAGCAGCGAGGGTTCAGCGCCGCCCTCCACCCGGGCGATGAGATTTTCACGGCCCGGCTCGACCTCCTGGGCTTCATAATCAATATGGTGGGTGTCGCAGAAATCGGCAACATACTCCACCATCCGCGCTTCGCCGTGCGTGTCATCGGGTTTCCCGTCCAGCCCGCAGCTCACGCTGGGGATGGCGACCATCTCTTTGAGCAATGTGACTGCATCTTTCATAGCTTTTCCTCCTACATCCACAGCGGTTCGCGCTTCACCGACGGGTTCCCTTCCTGGTGCGGTCGGCAGGGGAGCACATTCGCAGCCTGCAGGCTCCGGGGGAGTCTCAGGTCTCCGGCAGCTCCGCGCCGATGTAAATGACATCATGGCGGTTGTAATCGAAAGCGAAGTGGATGTATTGCTCATCAGCGTCCACAACACCGTCGGGATACGAAAGCCTCCCGGGGAAATCCACCAGCACGCGGCGGTACTCCCAGCTCTGCATGTCATCGCTGGAAATCCACAGGGCCAGGGGATGGCGCTTCGACCGGTCGGGATTGTGTACCAGGCAGATGCGCCCGTCGCTGATGCGGTGAAGGCGAAACTTGGCGCCCGGATTGGGGATCTCGGTGGCCCGCGGTGCAGACCAGGTTCGCCCGCGATCTTTTGATTCGCTCCGGAGCAGATGTCCCGTGCCATCCGCGCGAATCAGCATCACGAGCCGCCCGTCCGACAGCTCCACGATATTGTTTTCCACCCAGCCCCTCGTCGGCCCCACCATCTCCGACAGCTCCCAGGAGCTCCCACCGTCCGCCGTAATTAGCGCACCGTTGAAGCCGTGATGGAGGATTCCCGGCAGTCCGTCAATGTCTGCGGGTGGACGGTAGGTCTGCACCGGGAAGATCCACTCCCCCCATGAGGTGCAAAAGCGGTTGCGGACAAAGGTGTTTCGCGGCAGGGGTTCGAAGGGCTCGGGAGCATCCCACGATTGGCCGCCGTCATGACTTTGCAGGGTCCAGCACCGCCAGTCGGCAAATTTGCCATCATGCGTGGAGGCAAAAATGAACAGCCGGTCGGCGTCCACGAATACCTCCGACAGCAGGCAGGCACGGTCGTCATAGCGAAGCACATCCTTTGGCTCGCTCCAGGTGAGCCCTTCGTCGTTAGAGGTGCTGATGACGATATGGTTCTCCTGCTGCGGCTCGCTCGCGCCCCCTGTCATGAAGATGACGATCCACCGTCCGTCGGGCAATATTCGCAGCG
>JBKHJK010000200.1:0-5277 GCA_046538215.1 Armatimonadota bacterium | reverse complement strand
CTGCTGGCCCGGAGCGGGACGCGGGAAATCCACGGCAGCGATCATCACCGTGGATGGACGTGGCACACGCACTCGTGCAACGCCATCACCGTCAACGGGAAGAGCCAGATTCCCCACACCCCGGTTGCGAAAGCGCGCATCGTCGAATTCGTTGCCACGGAGAATTATGACTACGTCGTCGGCGATGCCTCGGACGCATACGCGGCCAGTCTTGTCACAGAGGCCAGGCGGCATATCCTTTTCGTGAAGCCGCACCTCGTATTGATCTTCGATGAATTAACGACACCCGAGCCGGCGACGTTCCAGTATTATCTGCACTCGCCCCTGTCATTCGAGCCGGACGGCCACAACACCCGGCAGTTCGACGTGTCCGGCGACCTCGGGCGGTGCCGCATCGAGGTCATGGCCCCTCAGCAGATGGAGATCACACTGTTTAAAGGCTACGACCCGCCCATTCGTCCACCGTACGACGAGCAGATCAACGAGCACCACCTGAAGTCCGAGACAGCCACCGCTGCAACGCGCCAGGAGTTCGTGGCCCTTGTGCAAGTGGCCCGCGCCACAGACGATATGCCGGGTGTCACAGAACACAGGGAAAGCCCCGCCGGGCATGCAGTGCGCGTTACTAATCCTGATGGGCAGGCGATCATCCTGCTGCGCACCGGCGAAGAGGACCTGTCAGCGTGGGGGCTCAGCACCAGTGGCACCGTGGCCGCGACACGATTCGATCCCGACGGAAAGCCGGTGGATTGTTTCGTCACCGGTGGGGGCGAGGTGCGGTGGCAGGGCGAGGTTATGCCTGCAGATGAGTGAAGTCTGGACCTGAAGAAGAACTTTCGTCCGCTCCGGCCCGCCAGAGTCGTCGAGATTCCAGCGCGGTGTGTTGCAGCCTGCCAATAGACTGTGCCTGGAAATGCAGGCCCGGCGGCACAATCAGCAGTCTCATAACCGTGTCTGGTGACTGCGCCCGCGCCCGTGTCCCTCAGTCTATGGCAGTTACGGTGATATTGTCCCACCAGAGGTAAGTCCGGAAGGTTCGCAGGGCGATCAGACCTTCATCCCAGGGCGCAGGAGCACGGACGCCCAGCAGATAGTTGCCATCCACGTGAAACTCGATGAAATCGTCGCGCCTGACAATCTCCACGTGATACGTCTGCCCCGGGCGCACGTGGTAGTTGCGTGTCTCGCCAAGGAGCGAAAAACCAGGGCAGCGGCGTATGCACAGGGTTCCAATCTGCGCGTGGCGGGGGGGCCTGGTGTCGTCATCATGTCGGTGATAGTAGGTGATGATATTCCCGTTGAGCTGGTGGTATTTGACGAAGGCGCCGTCCGCACGGGTGGCACGGGTCTCGTACAGGGGCGTTCCGTCAGGGTCGGAACAGAACATGAAGACATTGATGTGGGGCACATTGGGACGCGATCTGATCACACGGGCGTCGAACTCGATGCGGACGTTGCCCTCAATCGGAGTTTTACACCACACGGTCGCCACGTGCGGTTCATCGCTGTCGGCGGGAGGGTCGGCCTGCACATGCAGACGACCATCCTCAACCCAGACGCGATCGCTCCCTTCAACCCACCAGTTGTCCATCCCCTCCTCGAAATCTTCAGCAATCAGCATCTCACCAGCAGCCTGATCATTCTGAGCCCACGCCGTCGAGGTGACCAAAAGCACGAGCAATATCAGCAGCAGCGCTGTGTGTACAGTACGCATGGTCTGGATCTCCTTCTCAGGTTCTCCATTCAGTGACCGCTTTCGTCACGGAGGCAGTACGAGAAGCCGTCTCTTTCAGATACGCAACAATGCCGCTTCTTTACGTAAACAGAGCTTCATGTCCCGGAATCCGGGATCTTTGCCATCACTTCCGGTACCCTATAATGTGGCGGAAATATGGCATTGTGTCAAGCGTGTCCCGGCTGCGGGATGGTGTAACCTCAAGGACACAGGGTGACGTCGTCGAGATCACGGTGAGGCCGGATCACCCTCCTGCGACAGGGCATCGAGTGGTACGCGTGAGACTTCCACATCCTCCTTGCCAACCGAGTAAAGCACCCACAGTTCGTCGTGGCGCAGCGCCGCCGAGGGGTACTGGAAGCCGACGCTCTTGTGGAGGCCGGGAAACCGTATCCGGGGTGCTCCGGACCTGATTGCGAAGGCTCGGTCAAATACGATGCCGTCGTCTGAGAGACTGATCGTCAGCGGGTCTCGCTCGACGCACTGCACTTGGTTGCCGATAAGATAGATGCGGCCGTCCGGGAGCGTCCCGGCCACAGATTTGGAGGGACTGTCGGGAATCGCCGTTCCCACGAATGGGCTCCAGGTCTCGCCGTTGTCGTCACTCGTGGCCGCATAAAGCCGGTGGGAGCGGCCCAAATGACGCGCCAGCCGCACCAGGGATCCGTCAGGTCGTTGGAATGTCGTGGGCTCGCAGAGGAACTCGCCATCACTCGCCTGCGGGCGAGTGGTCCAGTGACGAAATTCCCACGCTGGTTGATTGAGCGGATGCGACAGCGCTTCGTTCATCCGCGCCGCAGGCTCAGCGAATCCTTCTGATCCCGCATCCGGGTGGCGGGGAAAGCCCCCGGGTGGGTCGGGCGGATCCTCCACAAGCCAGAAGATGGGACCGACCTCGCCCGTTGCAGACACCGACCGGGCAACACGCCCATGGCCGATACGAATGCGTGCCGGACAGCGGTCTGTGCGCACCCGCGACGTGTAGGTGCAGGATCTGTCGTGCCAGCCCGGCATGTCGTGTACCTCGGCGACGGCGTGGGTGACGCCATCGAGCGTGACCCATCCATTCGCAGTCAGCACCCTGCCCCACATGGTTGCGTCCCGCGTCGGTCCCAGCGACGAGAATAGCTGCCCGGGCGGCGACCAGGTTTCACCATCGCCCGAGACGGACCATAACACGTGCTGGCCCGGACCGTCCTCGCCGTCGGCATGACAGCTCCACATCGCCAGCAGAGCGTCGTGCGTCGCGTGAAGCTGTGCGTGATGGCTGTAAACCCCATTCTCCGGTGTCGCGTGGTATATCTCTGTGTGTTCAACACCCTCAACAGGCTGATAGCCGCGATGTGGAGCATTTGCATCAGGCAGAGGCAGCTCCCAGCGAACTGGTGGATGGTCGGACATGCGCGTCGCCTCCCGATAATGAGGTGTAACTGCTGCAAATGAATGAATTCATCGGACGAGATCCCGGAACGGCTGCTCACCACAGAGCATGCTTGTGACTATCCTCCCGACACCACACAGTGTTCGCTGTGTGTTCGCCGCAGCCCTTCATGTCAAAGCGTGTTGGGTCGCTTGAGACGGCAGTCCGCTCTTCCGTTGACGCGGCGCGACAGGGTGTCGGCAGAACGGATACAGGTTTGGTGTTATCGCGCGCCAATTCTTAATACCAGAGTGCTTGGTGCCGCGGTTGTCTCTCAGGAGCGGACAAAGGGATGCTCACTGACATTCATATCTGTCGCCTCAACCTTGCCGCCAGACCGCGAGACGAGATGCCCGTAGCTGAAGGCCGCCCCGTTGATCTTCTTCGCTACAGCAGGCCGCTCATATCCTCTTTTTTAATGGAAGTGAAATTAGAGGATTTCTGTGAGCCGTGCAGGAAGATATGACGCATACAGGGCAGGGGATTGTGGGAGGGACAGCGCGCCGTGCTTGTGGCGCCGATCATCTGTGTATTGTGATGCAGTGGAGCGTTCAGTCAATCCCCGGGCGGTGGAGCTGACGATGAGCAGGCTACACAGGTGCTGCGCTCGCTGATATTTTTTGTCAATAGCAAAGCTGTCGTCATGCTGGTGGCTGGTGACCGCAGATAACACGGGAGCGAAGTATCATGCAGACACCGCTGATGAGGATGGTTTATGTCTCGATTCTGCTGTGCGTCCTGGCACCGGGCGCCATGGCTGGAGATTGGCCGACGTGGCGCTACGATGAGCAGCGTCGTGCCGTCTCGCCAGATGATCTGGCCGCAGAGCTGCATCTGCAGTGGACCCGGGAGCTTCCGGAGCCACTGCGGGCATGGCCCTTCCAGTGGGATGATGCGGGAAAGCTGGCTTTCGACGTCTCCTACGAACCGGTTGCTGCAGGAAACACGCTGCTGGTGGGCTCGATGGTCTCAGATTCCATCACCGCCTATGACACCCGTAGCGGTGATGAACTGTGGCGTTTCTACACCAACGGCCCCGTCCGGTTTGCTCCGGCCGTGTACGACGGGCGGGTGTATGCGGGTTCTGATGACGGCTATTTGCGCTGCCTGGATCTGGAGACCGGGAAGTTGCTGTGGAGCTTTCGTGCGGGCCCGCGCGACCGCTGCCTCCTCGGAAACGCGCGGATGATCAATATATGGCCTGTGCGCGGGGCGCCTGTGATTCGCGACGGCACGGTGTACTTCGCGGCCGGAGTCTTTCCTTTCATGGGCACGTTCATATGCGCACTCGACGCAGCGACCGGAGAGGTCGAGTGGATCAACTCCGGAACTGGCTCGACATTCCAGCAACACCAGCACGGGGGCGCCTTCGCCTTCGGCGGCGTCTCCCCGCAGGGCTACCTGGTGGCCACCGGGGAACTGCTGCTGGTTCCGGGTGGCAGAACACCTCCAGCGGCGTACGACCGCGCGACCGGCGAGCTGGTGTACTTCCACCAGGGCAATGAGATCATCGGCAAGGGCGCCGGTGGATACGGCGTTTGGGCGCACGCGGGCTGGTTTCACAATCCCAGCACCGCAGCAAGGCTGATGTACGCGGTCGAGGATGGCGCCCAGTGGGGCGACGTCCCGGTGGATGTCGTCTGCGACGCGCACATGGTCGGCATAGATGGAGATGAGCTGGTGGCTTACGAATCGGAGCCGAAGGTGAGGGAAGTTGATGTCACTGATCGGCTGGGGCGCGGCGCAATCCAGAAGAAGTATAAACTGATCGAACTCTTCCGCACAGATCTGGACCTCGAACTGTCGCAGGTGCACATCCAGGCGGGGGACCGGCTTTACGCGAGTGGTCCCGACGGCGTGATCGCCGCGATTGATCTGCCCCAGGGGAACAGGAAGCCGCGTGTGAGCTGGCAGACACGGATCAACGGGACGCCCTGGAGCATGATCGTAGCCGACAACCGTCTTTTCGTAGCGAGTGAAGAGGGCCAGATCTTCTGCTTCGGTTCTGATGAGACAGACCTTACCCGGCATGCGGCCAACGGTCGCATCGAACGCCCTCATGACGACTGGGCCCCGCGGGTGGCAGCGATGCTTGAGGTCGGCGAGAATGAAGGGTTCGCAC
>JBKHJK010000199.1:0-5278 GCA_046538215.1 Armatimonadota bacterium | reverse complement strand
GTGATCACAGCCTCCGGATGAACTCCAGCTCGCGTTCCAGCGCTTCCTCACCGTGATAGTGTTCCAGCGTCGGGCGGACGCCAAGCTGCTTGATGCGCCCATGGACCTCCACCGGAATTGTACCGTCACCAACCGTCAGGTGCCCGTCAATACGACCCTCCGGCTCGAATGCCAGGTGGCCGTTCCAGTGCACATGCCCGATGGCCTCGGGTCGGTCGAAGTAGCTGAGTAGTGTCTCCGCGCGTTTGTCATGGTCAGAGACAGTGTGGGAGTAAGTGCAGGCGTGGGCTGTATCGAGGCAGAGCTTGAGGTTGTCGTGCGCCGCGTCCTCCCACGCCCTGATCCAGTCAGCGGGCGTGGCCGCGAAGTAGCGCAGGTCCGGATGCGGCTCGCTATTGATCCACGTGTACTCGAAGCTATCGTTGTACCAGTACCAGTTGTTGTTCTCCAGCACCAGTAGCACCCTGCTGTCTGCCGCGCAATCGGCCAGCTCCCGCAGCCCCTGGATGAAGAGATCATAATCACCAACTCGCGCCCCGGCGTGCTCGTGGATAGTCCAGCGAGCGGGAGAACCGTGGATGACAGCGACCTGCGCGTCCGGGAAGTCACTCCCGGCGGCCCGCAAGCATTCTTTGATGCGCTCAAGGCTCCTGTTTCTGAAGTCCTCGTCGGTGGCGGCGTAGTTCAAGCGCCCCAGCGGAGCCTCATTGAAAGGCATGTGCACTGCATAGGTCAGATCAGCGACGACAGCTTTCGTTCCGGTATCTGCGCTTGCCACCTCAACGCAAAGGCCATACCGCTCAACCACCTCGCGGGTGATGCCTGATGTCGTCTTGAACGATACGTTCAGAGGAGGCAACACTCCGACTTCGGTGTCATCCATCAGTCCCACTCCAGATTCTGCCAGATTGATGTGGTGTACTTCGATAGGCCCCGGGCAGAGTGCTTACGGTCACCGCGGCGCCTCGAGACCGACGAAGCCCTGATCCGTCAGCCGATACGCACAGTGAGACCGGTCGGAAGTCTCATGTATCTTTCGATGCAGGCTCAGGGTGTAACCGCCGTCAGTATATCGCGAGCAGATATGACGGGCAAGGCGGAAGGGAGTGCTTCCGGGCTACAAAGCCGCCTCTTACAGGAGCGTCGCCGATCAACTTGAAGAAGCCGGAGCCCATTACAGGGATGAGACCGTGGTTGTTGACGAAAACCTCATCACCTCCCGCCATCCCGGGGACCTTCCGGCCTTTAATGAAGCGATCATCAACGCTCTTGCCACTCAGTAAGACACCGGCCCGGCAGGGGACAGACACAAAATCTGTTCTGCCGGGATATCCCCTAATCCGTCACCCCGGGGATGTCTCTTTCCGACTGGCCGAGGTTGCAACCGGCGTTGATTAAGGTACGCTGCAGTTCCACCCGATCAACGTTACGCGGGACAATGTCGTGCTGCAGCGACAGTGCCGTGGCGTGTCCGGCGGCCTCTCCCATTGCGTTGCAGCACATGATCAGGCGAGTTGCCGACTGGCCGGGGAAATCAGCGGAAAGACAACGTCCTGCCACCAGCAGGTTGTCGATTTTCTCCGGAACCAGGCACCGGTAAGGCACATCATAGTGAGTCTTCTGGCGCTCATCCTCCAGCTCTTCTCCGGAGCGTCCGGCATAGTCGGTTAGAGCATCAGGCCCCCCGGGAGGGAAGGATGAGGATGCGTATCCATCAAGGCCCGCAGTAATGTAGCGGATCTCGCCGTCCACTGTGTCCTCAAACCATTTCTGATTGCCCGGTCCCGTTGGATTGTGGACATCGAACCCCCGCCAGCTTATGGCAATGACATCATCGAACTTCGCACGCCTGGCCACATCCCAGCCTGTGAGCACGTACTCCCCCTGAATCCGGCGTGAATCCCTCACTCCCAGAAGCGGAGCGGTGTCTATGAGCCACGACTTTTCGAAGCCGGGGACCGATTCGCGAATGAATTTCCACAGGATGTCGCACTGCTGGCGGCCTTCCAGATACATGCGCGTCAGGTCCCGGTTATCCAGCGGCCTGCAGTTTCGGGAATGCGCAAAGCATATCGAGACTTCATCCATCCCGCAATGCTGCGGCCGGCCGGGCAGGTGGGTCATCCAGTTCAGGTGATTGTCAATTGGATACGGAAGATCGCCACTCTCCAGCGCACGCTCGATAAGGTCCTCCCACCGGGGATCCTCCGCCTTCAACTGGCTGTTTTGATATTCGTCCCAGTCCACGCCTCCCAGTCGGAACTCCAGCGAGCAGCCCTGCGTATATCCGTCACGCTCCCGACCGACGCTGAAATCGCACCCGGCAAAGGCGGCGGCATCGGCATCCCCGGAGCAGTCAATGACCCGGCTGGCAAGGATCGCCTCGCGTCCCGATTTTGACTCCACGACCACTCCGCAGACCGCCCGGTCGCGAAGAATGGACTCAACGACGGTGGTGACGAAGAGGATGTCACAGCCGGCTTCTGTGACCATGCGATCGAGCACCAGCTTGTGCTTTTCCGGATCACTGTTGCGATGCCAGTGCCCGTCAACCGCCTCCAGTTTTTCGATCATCTCCTCTCCTATTCCGGAGCGGTAATCCAGTGGAATATTCACCAGGCCCATGGTCGCGAGGCCGCCGAGGCCCGAGGTCTGTTCGATCACCAGCGTGCTGCACCCGCTCCGGGCGGCTGCGATGGCCGCGCCGACCCCGGCGATACCTCCACCCACGACCACGACGTCGTATTCGGATGCCACTTCGAGCGTGCGTTGCGGCTCCAGTATGCCGTTCTCGACAGCTTTGTATTCCAGCATGATCACGTCACTCCTCATGACTGCTCTGGTATTGATTGCAGGTTGTGTGGTTATGACTCGCTGTCCTCGATACGCTCAATCGCCTCTGAAGCGCAGTTATCGTAGCATCGGCCACAGCCTGTGCATATCTCGGGATTGATATGAGCACCGTCGCGGTCAAGCGTTATGGCATCCACCGGACATTCGTGCAGACACCAGCCGCATCCGGTACATCCGCGTGTGACGGCGTAAATGACACTCATCGTCTGACGCCTCCAGGGCAGGTACTGATACTCATGAACTGGCCGTGGGTCCAGGGACGATTTCTGCAGGCCCTGCGCGGCAAGCAGGTCCATTAGACGCTGTAGAACGTGATCACTGTTGAAACGTCGTTTTGCATCCATCGACAGGCATTGCCGCACGTACTCATTGAAGCTCGTCCACCAGGAGCTGCTCGATACCGTCCGGAAGTGTCACGCGAACACTGACCGTCCCCTCAGCATCGGCCCCGGTGAGTTCGATGCCCACCTCCGGCACTTCTGCGTCCGGTTCGACCGGGTAGAGTAGTGTGGCGAGTATCGCCGGCCCCGTCGCTTGGGTTGCAACTACACCCGTGGGACTCGGCACCACGGAACCGCCCCCTTTTCGCCAGCCGCGCTTCACCGGCTCCTTTTGCCCCTCGGTGACCTCGACAGTCACGCTCTCGCTTGCATCACCCGCAATCGCCAGGTTTGCACCATCGCGGGCCGTGCGGATGACGTCTCCCTCCGCTTCGGCGTCGCCCCTCAGCATGTAAAGCGCTTCGTACAGATGCTCAGCATCATCTTCCGGCACCATCCGGTCGATGAGTACCCAGTAGCGGTTCTGAACGAAGAGTACTGTGCGTGTGTGCGTGACATCCAGATTTCGGTCGGGACCGTAGCCGGCATTGTAGCTGCCGCGGAAGGTGACGAGGTCGTCGGCGGCCTCGAAGAAGTTATCCATCGGCTCCTCGGCCACGTAAAGTTCGCGCAAACCCCCTCGATGCTGGCCTCTATGATCAACAGCCACGGTGTTGTGTGAGAGGCTGGAGGTCATGAACTGCCGCCAGGGGGAGTCGTAGTTATATGTGTAGCTGCCCGGATCGGTGATGAGGTACTCGCCGTATGCCCATAGCTCGAAGTTGAGCTTGTCCTCGTGTTGATGGCCGGTGCCATAGGGTCCTGCGTCAATGATCATGAAGCGGTCCTGAGGATCCCAGCCGCTGCGCATGACATACTGGCCGGCCCAGGGAAACTCGCTGGTCAGCGCGGTCGGTCGCTGCCCCTCCTCGCCATCGGTGGCCATCCACACGAAATCCTGGCGCTCGGGGAAGTCCTCGGCGCCCCACCGGAGGATCCGGCGAGCGTTCCCGTGCCCGGAATCGCCAAAGGCTGCCATCTTCCCGTCCACCGAGGAGTAAAGGTAGTAATCATAGCTGGCTTCCAGCCGGTCGAGGTAGCCGTCCGGAAGGGGTTCGTCATTGAGCTGCGCAAGTTGATAGACATTGCGGAACTGACCGAGCACGCCCGCGCCGTAGCCCGGCGCAAGCTCCCACTGTGCGCCATCGGGATATAGCTGCTTGTCAAGCTCAGTCCACATGCGATCCGCCGCGACCGTCTTCCACTCCTCGGATGCGGTAAATTCCGGGAAGAGCACCCCGGCGTTGTACAGCGAACGGGTCTCGTTGGTCACCCAGTTGTTGGACATCTCCCGCACCCTCGTAAACTTCAGCAGGTGGTCGGCCATCTCGTGGAATGATTTCAGAAACTCACAGATCAGGTGGGTGTCGAATGCCTCCGATCCCAGGGCGTAGTAGAAAGCGTTGATCCACGTGCTGCTGAGGCGGACCCCCATCTCCAGCGTCCGCCACTCCGGGACGGTGTATTTGAGCGGATGGCTGCTCAACCAGCCCGAGCGCTCGACGGGGATCGGGTAGGTCTCCCGGAAATGGAGGAACTGGTCGGCCAGCTCGCGGATGTACCGCGCCTCACCGGTCGCTCGCCCGGCCCGCGCCAGATCCACCCACCAGTGCATGCGCACCATTGCCATGGTCCACTCTTTGTTGAACTCTCTGTCGGGCGCAGTGGTGGGGTTTTCAAACCAGTCGATTTCTTCGCCGAATTGATGACCGCGAATGCGATGTTCCAGGGCGTTGTCGGCGGTCTTCAGCGTGCTGCTGTCGGCCTCGACCTCGTCATGCGGGTCAATGAACCACACAGGCTCAGTTCGCGTGCGGAAATGTTCTGCGAGAGCTTCTTTTGCGGCCTCCATACCCTCCTCGTCTCGGATGCGCAGAACTTCGGCCATGGCCGGGTGGTCAGGGTCGAGAGCATCCATGAGATCCTCGTCGCTCATGGCGTATCGTTCGACTTCGGGAAGTGGCGGAACCTGAGGCAGGTCGGCCTGAGCAAGCAGGGCGCTGATAAGCATCGCAACAGACAACATCCTGGGAACCTCCGGCGTT
>JBKHJK010000198.1:0-5286 GCA_046538215.1 Armatimonadota bacterium | reverse complement strand
AGCTGGCAATTGATAACGACAGAAACGACATCAATTGCCACCTGAGCCGTGCAAAAGACACACGCCTCAGGCCGAGCCACGGGGAGTTTTGTGGTGTGTGTAAAACTCCAAATGCTGGCGTCGTGGGCCAGCTACGGGGAGGTTTGGGAGCCAGCAAACGGCGCTGGCTCTGGAAGTTTTGTTGAGAAGCACAAGCCTTCACTTTTGCGGCCTGTGTAATGTGTTTGAGTGTTATGTGCCAAACTCCAAATGCTGGCGTCGTGGGCCAGCTACGGAGACGTTTTGCGGTGTGTGTAACAGTGACTCATAAAACCTTTGCACTCACAGGAACGTGAATAAACAGCCTCCTGGGCCCTCCCTTACACCTTTGATTCCGTGGCTCGGCCTGCGATTTGGTCGTTTGTCGTTACAAATCGCAGGTGGCGACGTTGTTTGTCGCCAGCTTCCAGCCCGAGCCGGTCCCTCTCAGCGTTTCAAAAACGTTTATGAGCCACTATTACGTCGTTTGCAAACTCCAAAGGCCTGAGCCACCGGGACTTTTGTGATGTCAGGCCCTGAAGTGGAAGATAGGCAGATTACAGGCCGATTTCGCGCCTGATGTTTCCGGACAGAATGTCCTGTTTCACCTCATCAGTGAGCGGCAGGCGCTTGAGGCCCTCCAGAGATTCGCACTGCGACTGCCAGGGGAAATCGGAGGCCCACAGGATGCGCTCGTAGCCGTGGTTTTCTATCACCCGCATGATCCGCTCATCAGAGGCCTGGTTGAAGGTGTAGGAGAGGTCGAAATACAGCTCGCGGCCCACCAGGTGCTCCTCCACATCATCCCACACCCGGTAGCCCCCGAGGTGTGCTGCGGACATGCGCAGGAAGGGGTACATCTCCACCAGCTTCGCCAGGCGCTGCGGATTGGGCTCGATGTGCTCCTGGTGCACCATCTCATCCCCGGCGTGCATGATGATAAACAGCCGGTCGCCCACCTGGTTCAGGAGCCGGTCGGTGGCGTCGGTGATGAGCTCGAAATGCTGGAAGAACGGCTGCAGCTTGATACCACGGATGTCGGAATCCAGCAGGAACTCAATCTCGCCCTCGTTATCTTTATATGCTGGATGCAGCGCTCCGAAGGGGATGATGCGCTTTCGGTCCAGCCCCGCCACCCAGCGGTTGATGGAGGGAACCTGGTCGGGTTTGGTGGCAACCGGGCAGATGACGCTTTTATCCACCCCACATTCGTCCATGTGCGCGCGGAGGTTGTCGGCAGTGGGCATTACCACAGGGGCGACGCCGTACATCTCACCAAGGCTGCCCATCGCGTTTTCGACGACTTTTTCGGGAAATATGTGAGTGTGACAGTCTATAATCATGGTTCCCTGCAGTGCGGCGGGGAGTCAAAACTGTCCACTATAGTATCACACCCGCACCCGTTGTGGAAGCCGCGAGCGGAAATGACTGTCTCCGGGATGACGTTTTCAAGTATAATGAGGGGCAGCGTGGTCGGAGGTGTGGCCACGCTGATTATTGATTGGACGCACAGGAGGGTTCGGCATTGGTTGAAGCGTTATATCACTGGTTGCAGAGCTTATTTTCGCCACCGGTTGTCGTGGCGCTTCTGTCGGCGGCACCAATCAGCGAGATACGTGGCGGCATTCCCGCCGGTATCTTCATGGACATGCCCCTTTGGAAGGTGCTTTTGATCGGTATTCCCGCCAATGTCGTGTCGGTGATCCCCGTGCTTCTGTTCTTCAACTGGGCGGCCGAGCGGCTGGAGGATAAGCCCTTTTTGGGCCGCATTATTACCCACATGCTGCATAAGGCCCGCAGCAAAGAGGAAATGGTGAACAAATACGGCGTGTGGGCTGTCACACTCTTCGTGGCCGTACCCCTGCCGGTTACCGGAGCCTGGACGGGGGCGACGGTGGCGGCAGTGTTTGGAATGCACCTGTGGCGCGCCGTGGCCTGCATCACCGTCGGCGTCATGATCGCCAGCAGTATCGTGATCGCCGCAACCTACGGCAGTATCGGCATTTTCAGCGCCCTGTCAGGCTGAAGACAGCAACTTCGAAAGCGCCCGACTGTCGGTTATAATACCATTACACCTATCAGCCACATGACGGTGCATTCTCGTGATGACGGCACTGGAAAACTTCTGGACACTGATACCGCAGATCACGATAGTTGATATTATCGACATCGCACTTGTCGCTTATATCCTCTATCAGATCCTGCTGCTCATCCGCCGCAGCGGGTCGGTGTCTTTGATCAAGGGTGCGGTGGCAGTGGCCGTCATCGTCTCACTCACCACGTGGCTCCCCACTTTCAATAAGCTCTTTGGCATACTGCTGGTGCCCGGTATTATCGCCATCATCGTCATTTTTCAGCCGGAGCTGCGGATGGCGCTGGAACGCCTCGGACGGGCGGGGTTGTTGGGCAGAGCATTTACGCCGATACATCTCACCGCCACCGAGCAGCAAACGGTCATCAACGAGGTGGCGGAGGCGTGCTCGGAGTTCTCCGACAACCGCATCGGCGCTCTGCTGGTTTTTGAGCGCGAATCAGGCCTCATGTCCATCACCCGCACGGGCAAAACTATTGACGCGAGAGTGTCGTCAGAACTTCTGGAGACACTGTTCTTCCCAAAAAGCCCGCTGCATGACGGCGCGGTAGTCATCAGGGGCGACACGCTGGTGGCGGCGGCGTGTGTGCTGCCATATACCGAGGGGATGGGGCTTTCTGCATCGGTCGGGATGCGGCACCGGGCGGCGCTGGGCATCACCGAGCGCACTGACGCCGTGTGTGTGGTGGTATCGGAGGAAACCGGGCAAATTTCCATTGCGGTGGACGGCGCCATGAACCGGGGCCTGGACCGCACACAACTGACCGACCGCCTCATGAGTCTCCTGGGGCCGGACGAAGAAAACGTGCCGCCGTGGATGTTCTGGCGGCGTTAATATGAACGCTGAAGAACTGCCATGAACATACCTGCTATCATTCGCCACAACCTGGGTCTGAAGATCATCGCCATCATCGGCGCCCTCGTCATCTGGGTGGGTGTCAACTGGTCGCGCGACACCAATCAGATGATCGAACGGGTGGTGCAGGCGGAGGTGCTGACCTCGCGACCGCCGGAGGGCCTGGAGGTTGTGCAGGTGAATCCCTCCGAGGTGAACCTGACACTGGCCGGCCGGGCCACCGCATTCAGCGGAATTGACCTGCAGAAGCTGAAGGTTGTCGCCAATCTCACCGATGCGGAGCTGGGCACACAGAACGTTGTGGTGAGCCTGCCGGAGCTGCCTGAGGGCCTGGAACTGGTTACCCTCAGCCGCAGGCAGGTGAGGGTGAAGCTTGAGGAGGTCGTCACCGTGGAGCGGGAGGTTGAAGTCATCACCCGGGGACGTCCCGCCGACGGCTTTGCCACCCGCGGCTGGCAGGTGACCCCTGAAAAGGTGGAGGTCACCGGCGCGGCCTCGCACGTGCAGGAGGTGGCCGACATCGTCGCCCTCGTGGATGTTTCGGGGGAGAGTGCCACGGTTCAGGACGAGGTGAATCCGGAGGCCCGGGACGCCAACAACGTCCAGATCAAGCAGGTGAAAATCTCACCATCCGCGGTCTCGGTGACTGTCGCCATCAAGCGCGTGAATACCAAGACCGTACCTGTGACACCCGTCGTTGGGCAGGTGCCCTCAGGATACCAGCTCATTGATGTGAAGGTCGAGCCGACGACCGTGACCATCTCCGGGTCCGGTGAACGTCTCAAGAGTGTCAGTACGGTGGACACGTCGCGGGTGGATATCAGCGACCTGCGCGGTACCTCCAGCTATTCGGTGCCGCTTCGAGTTGCTGAGGGGGTCACCGTCATGGGCCCGAATTCGGCCCGCGTGACGGTGACATTGAAGCGCCAGCGTGCCTCGACGCCGACGCGAGCCTCCCCGTCACCCCGCGAGCCGAGCGAAGAGCGGGAAGCCGATGTAACTGACGAAGAACGCGGTGAGGACGAACCACGGCAGGGTGGCATACAGGTGTCGCCTGACGAGCAGCCGGAGGGAGAAAAGCCCGAGCCCTCTGAGGAGCCGGCCAACGAATCCGATAAGAAAGCAGATGAAGTTTCCAAACCTGCTGACGATTAGCCGCTCACACAGCCACGACAGCTTTCAGGCGGTGAAGAACCAGTCCTGTAGCTTCTCCCCCACACGGCGGTAATCCCCGCCGAAGCAAAAGATTGCCGATTCGGCCCGCGGATCAAACCGGCCCTCCTCATCCAGGAGTGTCTCATCAACTGAGACGGCAACCATCTCGCCGATGACCCATTCGTGCGACCCGAGCGAGACCTCGGCGGTCACTTCACATTCGATACTGACGGGACATTCTTTGATGAGCGGTGCGCTGATGATCCGGGGAGGCTGTGGCGTCAGGCCCGCCTCGGCGAATTTGTCCATATCCCTGCCGGAGTGTGTGCCGCAGAAATCGGTTTCACGCACCAGGTCCGGACCGGGGAGATTCACGCCAAAATCGCCCGCAGACATAATCAGATCATACGAATAGCGCAGCGACTTGATTGTGATGCCGACCGTTGGCGGGGTGGATGAACACACGCAGGAGGCGCCGATTGTGATGATGTTGCCGGAACCATCCGGTTCGGCGGCCGTCACCAGCGACACCGGCCACGGGTAAAAATGCGACGATCTCGGTTTGTCCAGAAACACTTTTGCCATTATTTCACCTTCTTTTTCGGACTGTATGCCTGTTTCATTGTTGCACGTTCAGCCGGTCCGTCGCAACGTGTCTTTTTTTGACGCGCACGCCGCACAGGTCTATAATCGGAACCTCCACCACATGACAACAGCAGGGTATGGCCATGTCGCAACAGGCGCACGATCCGAAAACCGACAGTGTAAAACCGGCGGGCAAAGACGAGGCGAAAACGTCTCGTTCTATATATTTATGGCTGGCGACTGTTCCGATGGTCTGGGGCTTCAACTTCGTCGGGCTGAAGGTGCTGTACGCCCACGGTTTTACCGTCCCCGCCCTTCTGTCCATGCGCTATATCATCATGGCTGTGGCGCTCGGTATCTGCCTGCTGGTGCTGGAAGATGACCCCCACATTGAGCGCAAAGACTGGGCGTATCTGGGCATCTTTTCGCTGGTGACGGTGGTGATCTACCAGTTCTTTTTCGCCAAGGGCATCGAAATGACGACACCGGCGGAGTCATCTTTGCTGATCAGCATGGCTCCGATCTGGGTGTTTCTGATTTCGCTGGTTTTGCGTATCGAAAAGTTCGAACTCGTGCGGAT
>JBKHJK010000197.1:0-5308 GCA_046538215.1 Armatimonadota bacterium | reverse complement strand
CCACTGATTATTTCGGGCCAGGCGACCAGTGAGGGACTTTCCAAAAGCGACTATCTGAGAAATATAGACAGACTCGTCTCGCAGATGATCCGAGAACACCCGGATTACCTGCAACAGCAACAGGAACAACAGCAACAACACGAAGAACAGGAAATAGAAGGCTATTATGTGCTGGATGAAAAACAGCACAGCGCATCGCTGTCTGAAGCCGGCATGATCTGGTTTGAAGAGCAGCTCGACATGAAAGATTCCTCGCTGGTTGACCCGGAAAATCTCGAAATCGCCCAGCTCATCGAAAACGCATTGAAAGCCCACCTGCTGTACCAGAGGGATGACGAATACGTTGTGCAGGACGGGCAGGTCATACTGGTTGACGAGCTGACGGGACACCTGCAGCCCGGCCGCCGCCTTTCGGACGGCCTTCACCAGGCAATCGAGGCCAAAGAAGGCGTGCACATGCCCAAAGAGCGCCAGACCGTCGCCTCCATCACCTATCAGAACTTCTTCCGGCTCTACGACAAGCTCGCGGGCATGACAGGCACGGCCAAGACCGAAGAGGGGGAATTTGTCAACGTCTACGGAATGCGTGTCGTGGTTGTCCCCACCAATATGCCGGTCATTCGCGAGGACCATCCGGATGTCATCCACAAGACCGCAGAGGCGAAGTACCGCAGCATTATCAACGAGATCATTTATATGCACGTCCGGGAGCAGCCGGTGCTTGTGGGTACCCGTTCGGTCGAAGTCTCTGAGCTGGTCGCCAAGCGCCTTGATGGAAACCTTCTGCGCACCCACGCTCTGACGCAGGTGCTTTTGTGGAAGCTCCGGGACTATGAAGGGATCGACCAGGAGACAAAAGAGCAGTGGTATGCCCATCTCCGACAGCCGGTTCGAGATCTCGTCGGGCAGGCCGAGCACCTGAAGCGGCGCAGCAATGACGACGAGGTGCACCTCGGCGATATTGTCTCCGAGCTGGGTGTTGATGAGGATATTCTCGCCGACGAAAACATCGAGTGCATGATGGCCATCACCGGCCTGGCCGAGGAAGCTGAAGACGACGAAACCCACCAGAGATACTTCGGGCGCCTTCGACAGATGCTCAATGACGGCATGCAGCCGGGTGGTGACGGTGAGCTCAGCGACCTGAACATCCTTAACGCCAAGCGGCATGAGGCAGAGGGGGAAATCATCGCCGAGGCGGGCCGCCCGGGGATGGTGACCGTTGCGACGAACATGGCCGGCCGTGGTGTGAATATCGTCCTCGGGGGCCAGAATCCGGACCCGGATGAGCGGCGTATCCCCGAGCAGTTTGAACGGGTGAAAGAGCTCGGCGGCCTGCATGTGCTCGGGACCGAACGCCATGAAAGCCGCCGGATTGACAACCAGCTCCGCGGGCGCTCGGGCCGCCAGGGTGAACCGGGAAGCTCACGATTTCACGTGTCGCTGGAAGATGAACTGATGCGCCTGTTCGGGCCGGACCGGTTCGGCAGGTTCCTCAATGCCTGGCCTGACGAAGATCCTGTCGCCCACGGGATGATCAGCAAATCGCTGGAGCGCGCCCAGCGAAAGATCGAGATGCGTAACCAGGGCATTCGCAAGAACACCCTCAAATACGACAACGTGATGAACAGGCAGCGCAGTGTAATCTACGAACACCGCCGCCGCGTGCTGGCCGGAGAAAACGTTCATCCGGTCATAGAGCGCATGATTGAGCGAACCGCCCGGGGTGTCATCGAGAGCTATGCGCCCGAAACGATACCTGAGGACCAATGGAATCTTGAGGAGCTGTACCAGCGTCTGTGCCGCACGGTGGGCACGCCGCCTGATGAAAACAAACATTCCAAAACGACCACCCCTCTCAACGGTCTGGCTCTCCGGCTGGCCGAAGCCGACCTGCAGGATATCGTCGTTCGCGGCGACGATCTGACCGAATACCTGACTGGTATTTCTGAAGAATGCACGGAGCTGAACCGCTCGATGGATGAAGAGCGCGCGCGGATGGTCCGCCGCCAGAAAGTCGAAACGAGGATCGAGGAACTCGTCAATGCCTACGCCGACCCACAGAAGCCCGAAGAGGACTGGCTGCTGATTGACCTTGCACGGGATGTAGGGCGTGAATTTGAGGGCACCCTCGATATCATGGGCTTCAACGGCCTGCTGAATATTCCGCCCAATGAGCTTGACGACCGCCTCGTTGAAACAGTGCTGGCGGCCTACCAGGACCGTGAGTGGACCCGCATGGACACCACCATCATCAATGAGGTCACAAAGCGGTGTCCTCAGCACGAGAGCCCGGATAGATGGGATATTCCGGTACTCGAAGCAGCCCTGTTTACCTGGATGCACGATCTGAGGCCACGGCTGGCCATTGACCGCCTGCAGTCAGTGCACGCTGGCGAGGAGGCCACCCGCTGGCTCAGGGCCCGCATTCTGGCAGCCGCCGAAGAAATCAAGGAGATGCCAGAAAAGATCAAGACCGAGCGCAACGGTATCGGTGAAGGTGCACCGGGAACTATCGTCAACGCTCCGGAGCCGGACCAACAGGCTGTCATCGAGCGCGTGCAGTCGCTCGCGGCTGAATACGGAGACAGCTCCGAAGATTTCGGCGAATGGGACAAGCCCGAGCTCGTCTATGCGCTGCGAGAGGACTATCCGCAGTTTGCCGCGGTCCTTGCCACCGAGCAGCTCGAAACGATCTGCATGGAGGCCGATAATCCTGCTGAGGCCCTGCGCGACTACGTGCGCCAGGAGCCTCCGGAGGGCGCCGGTGCAATCGGGTCCCGCCTCTTCCGCCACTGGGAGCGAAGCTGGCTGCTGGACGCTGTGGACGAATCGTGGATGGAACACCTTCGCGTGATTGATGAAATCCGCGAGGGGATTCATCTCCGTGGACACGCCCAGCGCGATCCCCTGGTCGAATATCAGCGGGAGGCGTCGCAGGCTTTCGAACGCCTCCTGGATGTCATTGCCCGCGGGGCGACCCAGTCCGCTTTTTCAAAGACCGAGACGATTGAGAATGCGGGAGCGCAGATCCGCCAGATCGAGGCAACCCAGCAGGCGCTGTACAGTACCGGGGCCGACGGTGAAGGCGATGGCGAAGGAGCGGGCGATCCACACCAGCCGGCTACAACATTTGTGGCCGAAGAAGAACCGGGGCGCAACGATCCCTGCCCGTGCGGCAGCGGCCAGAAATACAAGCGCTGCTGCGGGCGGAACAAATGACCATCCATGGGCAAAAAAGCCCTGGATACCACCACCTGATCCGGCACGTGTTTCTGCACCCGGGCCGTGACAACACTACAAACACCGTAAAATTCGGCAAACTTTTTGCATGGTTCCATGTCAAAGAGGTTACAGTGAAAGGAAAGCGAGAGTTGATATGCTTACAGAGTTGAAAGAAGACATTGACGAATCACTCACAGAGGTACGCGAAATGGGGAATCGTCTTTGACCTAGCTCAAAAGCGAGCCGCGCTCAAAGATTTGAAGGAAAGTTCCGAAGAACCCGGCTTCTGGGACAATCCCGACGCAGCCCAGAAGCAGATGAAGAAGATTTCAGACCTGGAGCGGTATCTGAAACCGTGGGAAGATATTCAAGAGACACTTGAGGACCTCCAGGTCCTGGCACAACTGGCCATCGAGGAAAGCGAAGAAAGCCTTGAAGAAGAGATAAAGACGGGTCTTACGGACATTGAAAACAGGCTGGAAAAACTTCGGATGCAGGCTCTTTTGGGCGGGAAGTACGACGACAATCCGGCCATCCTGTCTATCAACGCCGGAGCCGGTGGAACCGAGGCGTGTGACTGGGCCTCCATTCTTTTGCGCATGTATGAGCGCTGGGCGGAAAGACAGGGATACGAGTTTGACGTTGTTTCCACCGTCGAAGGTGATTCGGCCGGTATTCGCAACGCCACGGCTTTCGTGGATGGCGACCAGGCATACGGGCGGATGCGGGCCGAAGCAGGCGTTCATCGCCTGGTCCGCATATCGCCATTTGATTCGTCCAAAAGACGCCACACAAGCTTTGCTTCTGTGGACGTCATCCCGCAAACCGAAGAGGAAGAAGAGGTCGAGATTGACCCCAACGATCTGCGTGTTGATACTTATCGAGCCAGCGGCGCGGGGGGTCAACACGTCAATAAAACCGACTCGGCGGTTCGAATAACACACATTCCGACAAATATAGTGGTACAATGTCAAAACGAACGCAGCCAGATCGCCAACCGCCGGACAGCAATGCAGCTTCTCAAGTCCCGCCTCGCCGAAATGCAACGGCGTAAAAAGCAGGAAGAAGTGCAGGCACTGCGGGGTGAGAAGTCGGGTATAGATTTTGGGAGCCAGATCCGATCGTATGTCATGCAGCCGTACACGATGGTCAAGGATCATCGCACCAACGTAGAAGTTTCACAGGTCGAAGCCGTACTGGACGGCGAGATCGACCAGTTCATCGCCGCATACCTGCAAATGATGGCAGGTAAGGGTGAGGACAATGAAGAGAATCAACAGTAAGATCGTGATCGTAAGCCTTCTGGCACTCGCGCTGGGTGTAGCCGTGTTTGCGGCTCAGGCGCAGGCGCCAATCAGCTCGGAGGATTCGGGCAAAGAGGAAACCAGCTTCGGTGACCTGCTGGCCGATGCCATTCGGTCAGCGGCCGAAGCCGATGCTGCCATGGTCGCCGCGGTGTCGTGCAAGCCCGGCACCATCCCCGCCGGGGCGGTCAGCCAGCAGGACCTGCAATCACTGCTGCAGAACCCCTCGGAGGTGTGGGCGGTGTCGAAGCTTACGGGGCAGCAAATCCTGGACGCTATGGAGAAAAGTCTCTCCCGGCTCCCGGGCACCAACAGCGGCTTTCTGCAGATTTCCGGCATGCAAGTCACCTACGACGCCGATGGCGAGCGCAACAGCCGCGTGCAATCAGTGACTATCAATGGCTCACCGCTCGACCCGTCGGCCGAGTACAGTGTGGCAATGCCGCTGTCTCTGGCCAAGGGTGGATCCGGATACTTCACCGTCTTCGATGCAACCGACATCTCCGGAGCCCCCAGCAGACAGTCGCTGCTCGGTGCACTCGTTGAATATGTCAACGAGGTCGGAACCCTGAACTACTCCGGCCAGGAGCGCCTCATCGCGCAGTAAGCCGGCTGGTCCGTAAAATCCGTGATCCTTCTGACGGCGCTTTTGAAAAGGGCGCAACCGGGCTAGGTTGCGCCCTTTTTCATGCCATTACACCACCGATTGAGAGACAACTGAAGCGCCCTGAAAGCACCGCCGCAGTCAGATCCGACCCCGGGATGCAATCGCTCCACAC
>JBKHJK010000196.1:0-5309 GCA_046538215.1 Armatimonadota bacterium | reverse complement strand
GAGTAATCCTTGCCGTCAATTGTCACCTTTTCGCGGGTTCCCATCTTGCGCTTGATGGAACTGACCGTGCGATCAGATTTGAGAACGACCTGCCGCTTGGCCGACTGCCCCACCATGCGTTCGCCGCTTTCGGAGAAATGAACGACCGAGGGCGTCGTCCGCCCGCCTTCGGGATTGATGATGATCGAAGGCTCTCCTCCTTCGACGACCGCAACACAGGAGTTGGTCGTGCCAAGGTCAATACCGATTGCCTTTGCCATGTTCTTTTCACCTTCTGTTTCAAAAAGAGTGTTGAGATGCGTGCCATGCACGACCTCAACACGTGCATTCACTGCATCTTGTTTCGTTCGCCCCTATTATATAGGTTGAGTGTGGTATTGTCAAGGTATTTGATAGTGATAACTAAATAGTCCTGTTTTCATTCCTGATCGCCCATTGCGCGCTCTCCGCCACCCGCGCCGACGGCGGTATTATAAGGTCAGGGGCGCTTTTCGGAGGTTACAATGCAGTATGCGGCCAATAGTATTGTATTGCCACGCAACCACGCTCGATATATCGGGGTGCATGATCGTGATCAATTCTGTGTCTCTTACGTTTTCGGTTGCTATCTGTCTTCTTTTGTTGACTGTTTGCGGATATGGTGCCGATTACTACATCTCCATGCACGGTGATGACGACGCGCCCGGCACACAGGACCAGCCATGGCGAACGCTCGGGCGGGCCAATGAGGCGCTTCAGCCCGGGGACACGGTGCACGTCGGCGCCGGGACGTACACAGGGGCGATCCGACCTGCGACCGGTGGAGAAGCGGCAGCGCCCCTCACCTACCGCGCCTCCGAACGCCTCGGCGCAGTGCTGCGAACGGAGGGCGAAGGAGCGGCCATCGAGCTGACAGACCGCACTCACATCGTCATTGAGGGCTTTGAGATCCGCGAGGTCCGCCGGTGGGCGATGATCAACAACTGCGACCACATCACCATCCGCGATTGCCTGATGTACGGGGCCGGCGGGAACCTGCAGATCAATCATTCCGAGCAGTGCCGGCTGGTGGACAGCGTGTTCAAAAAGGATACCGTCAGCGGCAACATGGTTTCGCTTCTGGGCTGTTCATACATTCTCATCGAGGGCAACACCTTCTCGCGGGTGGGACACTGTCCGGTGCAGCTTACCAATTGCCGCAACTTGTGTGTCCGGGCGAACTGCTTCTGCAACACCTGGGGGCGCAACTGGGCGTTCAGGTCACCTGCAAAAATCCTTGTCGAGGGCAATGTGATTACGGGCTCTCGTGACAGCGGTTATTCGGCCGACAGCAAGGCGAAGAACCTCTATATTGACGGGATCTACCGCTTCAACCGGGTTTTCAGAAACCTCCACACGCCGATGAACTCCGGAAGCTACATCCCCGGCAGCGCAGACCCTACGGGTACCTACCGCGAGCCGTTCCGCCTGATGAACTCCCGGCTATACAACAACACCATCGCCGACAACATCGGCCACGGCTGGGAGCTGAACGGGATGAACGTCAGCGCCAACGTGCTGTCGAACAACTGCTATTACGGAAACGACTGGCCCGCCTCAGGGGTACAGGTCATCGTTGGGGATGAAATCAGCCTCGATAACCGTCTTCACAACAACCTCATCTCTGCAAAAGACACCGGCGCGCGGACGGTGAAGTATCGCGGTGAATATCTCACCACCGAAGAGGTCAACAAACGCACTCCCACCCGCGGTAATTTCTGGAGCGAATTCCGCGACAACATAGAAGGCGCACCGGCGTTTGCGGGCCCGGAGCGCGGCGACTACCGGCTCACGGAGGCCAGTGACTGCATAGACTCCGGCGAACCCCTGACACTTGCGATGGGGTCGGGCAGTGGGACGGTGCTTCCGGTCGCCGATGCACGGTACTTTTACGACGGCTTCGGCATCGAGGGCGAACAGGGTGACTGGATCGCTGTCGGCAGTCCCGACAACATCGCCCGCATCGAGCGCGTGGAGCTGCGGTATTACCAGCCGGGGCTTTTGCACCTCGACCGGGAGGTCTCGTGGGAGGACGGTACGCCTGTGAGCCTCCCGTGGGCCGGAGAGACGCCCGATATCGGCGCATACGAACGAGGCGTGTCACATCCTGATCGGGTCATCGTCCTGGCCGACGCATCGTCAGTGGCCCCCGGTGAAGCGGTGAGCTTCTCACTGGAACCGCTCGGCAAGGAGATAGAAAATGTCCGGTGGGATTTCGGCGACGGTACCCGCACAACCGAACCTGAACCCTCACACACCTACGGTGAGGCAGGGCGTTACGGCGTGGTGGTCCGCACCGAGCACGAAAACGGCACCCGGGGCATTGACGTGGTGTTTGTGGAGGTGGCCGAGCCGAAGGATGATAGAGCCCCGCTGGTGGAGGCCGATTTTGAGGATGAAACCCGCAAAACCCACTGGGGGTGGCAGTTCAAGTTCTACCGGAGCTGGCTGACCGGCTACGAGCAGGTGACCAAGCCCGATGGTGAAGGCAAATGCATGCATCTGTGGTACACGTCGAAGAAAGCGTGCCGTGCTGCTGGAGCCGTCGCACCGGGAGCCTGGGATATTGAGGAATACCCCATCATCCGCTTTCAGTACCGCATTCCTGAAGGGGTGCCGGTGGCGCCGGCGGTCGAGCTTTTCGACGGCCCTGACCTGCCCGAGGGCTTTATCTTCGGCGGCACACCCGAGCACGCGACCGACGGCTGGACGGACCTGGGAGGCTGTGAGCTGGTTGATGACGGCCAGTGGCATGAAGCGACGATTGACCTGCGGGCCATCCATGACGAGGCACCGGATATTCAGTACCTGCGGCGGTTCTTCTTCCTGTGCCGCTGGAACCAGGAGGGGCAACAGTTCTGGTACGACGACTTCGTCATCGCACCGGAGTGAGCGTTACTTCGCTGCCTGCGTTTGCCGGATTTCGTAAAACTGCCGGCGATAGTCCATTGAAAGCTCAATGGTCGGAGGGGCGTCTTTGGCGTCTTTGGATGTGGAGTACTTCTGATGTCTCTTATACATATAATCGGTGAGCTCGTCCCGCTCATCCAGAAATTCGACGACATCTACGAGATCCGGCGGGAGATCATCTTCGTGGTCGAGGCTCTCGAAAACTTCACAGACAGCCTCGTAATCTGTCGGTGTATCCACACACAGCCGGTATCTCCCGCGGTTGATCGGCTCCGGCGCGACGATGGAGAGGCAGGAGAAGAGATCGGTCCTTCGGCGCAGTGCGGGCGTGACGTGTTCATGGTCCGTCGGCCGGTCGGTGACGTGCGCGCTGCGTTTCAACACCTCTGCACTAAAGACCTCCGCCTGCGTTCCGTAGGGGAAGGTTTCTTTGTGGGTGTTGCTGACATAATCTTTGCCTGATTGGTGATATTCCTGTATCACGCCATCAGCAACCCATGGCGAGAAAATCGGGGCGTCGCCACAAATCCGCACGATGGTGTCGAGACCGAGGTCATCAATCGCATCCAAATATCGCTGCAGAACATCATCCTCTTCGCCGCGGTACACAACGGCTCCGTTGCCCCAGGCTTCCCGGACGATTGGGTCGTCACTTTCGTTGACGCTGGTGGCGACAATAACCGAATCAATTGAGGGACATGCCCGGGTGCTGAGGATCGTCCATGCCAGCAGGCTGCGTCCACTAAGTTTTTTGAGTGTCTTGCCGGGCAAACGTGTGGCCGTCATGCGCGCCTGTATTACGCCAGCAACCATTCAAGGACTCCTCTGAGACCACACAAAAGCAGTGTGTAAAGCCTGGGGGCCGCCGAAAAACATCCCCCACGCGACCGTGCTCGCGGCCTCTGATCGTTTCTTCCTGCAGGAGAGCCCCGCGGGAAAATCGCAGTATGCTCCAAAGGGCAATATGGCGAGCGGCAAAAGTGTGGTCGTCTGTTTCATGTTCCGCTCACCGGGTCGGGTGTCAATTTTGCATCTGGACGCCCAAAAAAGGTACGCTCAACTTCGCTTGAGATTATACATCGTTTCTGGAACTACTGCAAGAGCTATTGAGTCGGCAGTGGTATAAAACAGGAAAATCAAAACTCTTGTACTTTAGAAAACCGGCAGTCTTAGAAGAAACAGGACGGTCCGGCTCTCCACAGCCCACCCACCATCAGCGTTGACCGGGATGACTCGGCGCCGACGTCAATGAAAATTTTATGGAACCCATTGAGACCGGTGCAGCAGCTTTGCCAGCGACCGGCAGATGAGAGGTGAGAGGATAGACCGCCTGATGAGTCATTGCCGATGAGCGGGAATGTGCGGCAAAGAGAGCTGTTCGGAGACTCATGGGAGAGAGTTGAGGGGATGCTCGAGAAATTAGCACTCTCAATGGTTGAGTGCTAACGGGTCTTGATTTTTCTGCGATTATTGGTTATTATTCTGTATCGGTAAATACTCCCCTCTCATCCGAGTCGGATGAGGGATGCACACAGTTTTGACCAATTGCAGAGGAGGTATGCACGTGGCACTAAAAGTTCTGGGAGATCGAGTGATGATCAAAGTGGACGAAGCCGAGGAGACCGAAGGCGGTATCGTCCTGCCGGAAACCGCACAGAAAAAGCCTCAGCGCGGCACCGTAGTGGCTGTAGGCGAGGGCCGCAAAACCGAAACCGGTGACATCATAGCACCACCGGTTGAAGAAGGAGACACCGTTGTTTTTGCCGAGTACGGCGGTCATGACATCACGGTTGACGGCGAGGAGTACAAAATCCTTGACGTCGACCAGCTGTACGGAAAGCTCGTCTAAGTCTAACCTGTATCGAGAAAGGAACAACAAACGATGGCTGCCAAGAAAATAATTTACAGCGAAAGCGCCCGGAGAATGCTGGAGCGCGGCGCCAACAAGGTCGCTGACGCTGTCAAAGTGACACTCGGCCCTTCCGGCCGCAATGTATTGCTTGACAAAAAATACGGCTCGCCGACGATCACTAAAGACGGCGTGACCGTTGCCAAGGAGATCGAGCTCGCAAATCACCTGCAGAACGTCGGCGCACAGCTTCTGCGGGAGGTTGCCTCAAAAACCAACGACATTGCAGGCGACGGCACCACCACCTCGGTAGTATTGCTCCAGGCTATCGTCGAGGAGGGTATGAAGCACACTGAAGCCGGCCTCAACGCGATGGGCGTGCGCCACGGCATCGAGCTCGCGGCAGCAGATGCTGTTGTAGCATTGCGCGGTCTCGCTAAAAAGATCCAGAACGACGAGGAGATCAAGCAAGTTGCAACTATTTCTGCAGAGTCCGACGAGATCGGCGCGATTATTGCCGACACTATTAAGG
>JBKHJK010000195.1:0-5309 GCA_046538215.1 Armatimonadota bacterium | reverse complement strand
CGGGCTGGAAGCTGGCAATTGATAACGACAGAAACGACATCAATTGCCACCTGAGGCGTGCAAACGACACACGCCTCAGGCCGAGCCACGGGGACGTTTGCGCCGTTTGCAAACTCCAGATGTTGGCGCCGTTTACCAGCTACGGGGATGTTTGATTGTCGTGTATCAAACTCCAAAGGCTTTCCGAACCACGAAAAGGCTTTCCAGAGATCGGCTCACCGGTCTAGTCTGTGTGAGGTGGAAAACTTCACATGCGGAACCACGCGGATTTGAGTGTGACTCTCAGAAACCGCCGTCACCGCGGATAGACTTCAGGGAAATCGTTGCAGCCCTCCGGCACATCCCAGATGTCCGGATTTTCGCGAGGGAATTGGCGGCTCCATGCGCGGATGACTGTTCCCTCTCGCTGGATACGCTCCACGGCCGCCTGCGCTCCCTCCGGGTCCCACCCCTCGGTCACCTGGTTTTGAAGCTCCCGGACGATATGCGCGTAGGCCGGATCAGTGCCGCGGTCGTAAAACTCGTTGGGGTCCTCCTCCAAATGAAACAGCATTGGCTCATGCTGGTAATACTGCATCAGCTTCCAGGGGCCGCTTCGGATCATCCGGGCGTGGGGGTCGCCGCGGAACGATGCGCTGAACTCCGACATTGCTGTGTTGCGCCAGTGGACCGGCCGGTCTTGTAGCAGCGGCAGCAGGCTGTCTCCGTCCATTTTCGGCAGCGGATCCGCCCCTGTCATCTCGATGAGAGTCGGGGCAAGATCCAGGAGGCTTACAACCTCCGACCGCGTCACTCCCTCCCTAAATCGGTCGGGAGCAGAGACGATCAGGGGCACCCCCGCCGAGGCCTCGTAAAAGCTGCTCTTCCACCACATCGCGTTCTCCCCGAGTGACTCTCCGTGGTCGGAGCAGTAGATGACGACAGTATCATCGCCATATCCGGCTTCCTCAAACGTGTCCACAAGCCCGCCGACGGTATTGTCAAACATTTCGACAAGGCCATAATACGCCGCTCGTGCCCGGCGCATTTCCTCCTCCGGCACATCTTCAATATTCCGCCGGTGCCGCCAGTATTCCATGGCCGGGTGTGGATCATCCAGGTATCCGTCGGGCACCGGTGGCAGCTCGACGCGATCGTAGTAATAATCGTAAAGATCCTCCGGAGCGATGAAAGGGCAGTGCGGGAGTATGAACCCCGCGACCATCATGAACGGGGTATCGGTCCCGGAGTCCGCCCGATCGTGGAGCCACTCCTGGCAGCCATCCAGCACCGCCTGGTCGTAGCACTGGTAGGAGGTGCGGCCGGGGCCTGAAAGCTGGATCGCCGGGTACTCCTGGTTTGAGCTTCCCGGCGGGATCCCGGCGTTTGCACCGCTGATGTCGCCCACAAGCCGCTCGTGAAAGCCGTGGCGCTGGTCGGGTCCCTTGAAATGCATCCGCCCGCCCAGCACTGTGTCATATCCGGCCGCACCCACCGAGTGGACGAAGGTGGGAATATCGGACGCCAGGATACAGCCATTCGTCCATACGCTGATATCCTGGCAGTGTCTCGATGTGAGAAATCCCATGCGCGAGGGCACACACAGCGGACAGGAGCAGTAGGCGCTTTCAAATCGCACGCCCCGGTCGGCAAGGGCATCGAGATTGGGGGTGCGCACTACCCCATCACCCGCACACCCGAGCACATGCGGGCTGTGCTGGTCCGACATGATGAGCAGAATATTGGGCCGGTCGGCCATGGTAATTACCCTCCTCGAAGGCTTGCATGTCTTTGTCTCATGTCCACATAAATCTTTTCCAAGCTATCCTTTGCGCCGCCCGGCAAAGAATACCTGCGTATTTCTCTCCTGCGGGAAACTCAAATGTGAAACACAACAGATATGAGCCTATAAACGTAGAAAGAGGCAGGCGGATGGCCTGCCCCTTTCAATTCCCTCCCCCTGTCGGGTCTCAGCCGATACCCGGACCGTCGTCTTCGTAGCTGAGGGGCAGCTCGACTGTAGCACCGCCCTCGCGTGAGGACTTGTAGATGGCCTTGATGACTTCCACGGCACGGCGTGCTTCTCTGCCGGGAATCTGCGGTTCGCGGTCGTTGTTGATGGCGTCAACCATGTCGGCGACGTGAGATGTGTGTCCTTCCTCGGTGAGACCCGAGGTGGCGTCACGGGCAGTGCCGACTTCGTCCTCGCCCTGTTCAATTTCCTCTTCTTCGCCCGGAATATCCCACATGGTGATCTCTTTGTTGACGACTTCGATGGTGCCGTCGTCGCCGGAGATCTGAATTTTGCAGCCATATCCAGGTGTGATGGAGGTTGTGCCTTCGATGACGCCCAGAGCGCCGTTGGCGAATTCCAGCGTCGCCACGGCGGTGTCTTCGACGGCGATATTCCGGACCAGCGTGCGGGCGTTGGCGTTGATGCGCTTGACGTCGCCCATGATGTACAGCAGCAGGTCAATGCCGTGGACGCCCTGGTTCATCAGTGCGCCGCCACCATCCAGCTCCCAGGTGGCCCGCCAGTCGCCGCTTGCGTAGTATTCATGGCTGCGGAAGTATTTTTGGTAGCAGTCACCGATGACCACCCTGCCCAGCTTGCCGCTGCGGACGGCGTCGCGGACCTTGTTGCTCGATTCGTAGGTGCGCCGCTGGAAAACCCCTGATAGCTTGACGTTGTTCTCCTTCGCAGCGGCAATCATTGCGTCAATCTTTTTCAGCTCCACGTCCATCGGCTTCTCACACAGGATGTGCTTGCCGGCTTCGGCGGCCATGATCGCCTGCTCCGAGTGCATTCCGCTGGGCGTGCAGATGGATACGACGTCCACGTCGGGATCGTTGAGCATGTCCTCCAGATCGCGATAGACTTTGACGTCGCCGTCTCCGAACTCGTCGGCACGCTCCTGGGCCTTCTCTTCGACAACATCGCAACAGGCCACAAACTCGGCCCCGTCGGTAGCCTGAACGGCCTTAATGTGCGTGGGTGCGATCACACCACACCCGATAATGCCCCAACCAAGAGTGTTTTCTGTAGCTGACATCGTGACGTCTCCCTCCGAAAAATGAAAACCTTTTGTTATTGTCAAACGGTTCTACGCTCTATAGAAGAATCCCTTTTTCACCAGGGACTTTCCCTGAAATGGTTCGTGTTATCGCTCCGCCGTGCTGCCGAGGACCTGAAGAATACCGTGCAGGACAATGACGTTCTCGGCGGTTGCATCAACAATCGGGGCCGGCGGGACGTAGCCCATGGAGGCTTCGGCCCAGCTCCCATTGGACATCTGCGCATCCGTGATGCTTTCGGCGACATTCTCGGCGATTTCGCGGTAGTGCGTGACATCGGTCATCGAGTACAACAGCGCCGCCGCGAGGCCGAAAAACCCGCTGCGCACCGGGTCGTAGCGATCTTCACCCGATGAATCTGAAAACTGCACATACCCCTGCGCCACATCCATAAACTGCTCTTCTTCGGTCGCCTCATAGAGCTTCGCCAGAAAGCAGGCCGCGAGGCCCGGCATGAAGTACCACTGGTGCGGGCGGCCAAGGGTCAGGCAGTGATTGATACGCTCGTCGTCTTCGAACTCGGTCACGAACTCGTCCGTATTCTCGAGATAGAAATAGAGCCTGTTGCGCTGGCTTTCGAGCACATTGCCCAGGAAGTATCCGGCGCGTTCGGCGACATCAAGCTCACCGGTGTGCACGCAGGCCAGCCCGCAGACGGCGGTGCTGAGGAGGTCCTGGCGGTCCTGCAGTCCGGCGCTGGGACCGGCTGTGAGGAATCCTCCCGTCCCGGGATGCTGCAGGGTGGTCAAAAACCCCATCCCCCGGTACGAGAGGCGAAACAGCTCCAGGCGGTGGGCCCCCATGATCAGCCAGGCGTTGGGATATTCGTAAAAGTCTCCCATCGCGCCCTGCCGCTTTTGCGGATCAACGAAGTCGCCGTCTTCGTCCATGACATTCTCTTCGATCCAGTTGCACAGGCGCGTGGCACGTTCCGCCTGCCCGACCAGTGAGAGCATGTAGGGCACTTTATGATATGCGGCGATGCCAGTCTCAGTCGGCTCGATGGTGCCACGGGCGTTTTGCTGGGAGATCACGTACTTCAGGCCCGAAACAATGGCCTGTCGGTAGTCACTGAGCGCCATTTTGAATCTCCTTCGAAGCTGCAGCCTCCTGCAGCCACATTCGTCACACACGCCCCGGAGATAAACCCGCAGCCGGGGCGATGATAAAACAGTTCTGATGGTCCTCTATTCGCCACACCACTGTGCAATACCTCCGCAGCAATTCCTCGGAGGTTTGCAGCGGCGTGGGATGGAAGAATACGGATACAAAGGAACGATATGCGATGATTGTGGATTGTCACGTGCACGTCAAAGGCGGTTGTAAATATAGGCGAGAATTCAGGCCGAGTCAAATACTGCAGGTGATGGACGAAGCCGGGGTTGACCGGTCGGTCATCTTCGCGATGTCTCTGCCATCGAGAGCCTCAAACGCGCTGACGATGGACTGCTACAACGAGGATCCCGACAGGTTCATCCCCTTCGCTCACGTGCTTCCACAGGAGCGGCAGGGCGCGGTCGAGGAGCTTACGCGCTGTTTTGATGAGCTGGGGATGCGCGGGCTGAAGCTGCATTGCGGCGAGATGCAGGAGCCCTCACTGCACCTGCTACGGCCCATCCTTGAATTGTGTGTCGCCCAGCAGGCCCCGGTGCTTATTGATATGGCCTATAACCTGTCTCTCGCCCGCGAAATAGCCGATGCTTTCCCGGATCTGAAGCTTATCATCGCCCACCTGGGCGCTCCGGACGATGAAGACATGGCCGAGCAGTTCATCGTCCTGGCCGGCCAACACCCCAATATCCATCTCGACACCTCCTACTGCCACCGGCCGTGGAAGATCCTCGAGGCCATCGAGCGGCTGGGAGCCGACCGGGTGATTTTCGGCTCCGACGGCCCTATCATTCATCCCACCATTGAGCTGGCCAAAATCGAGGTCTGCAATCTCAGTGATGAAGACTATGAGCGTGTAACCGCCGAAAATATTTTGCGGCTGCTGCGACCTCTTTAACCTCGCCCGGGAGGATTTTGAGGCCTAAATCTCGAAGCAACTGTCAAAACGTACTCTGAGATATCACTGCAACCATCATTTCACCTGCCGTTGTCAGGAGGATTTCCGATGTGTCGTGACTGTGGATGTGGATCGCATGATCTGAATGTTGTCAGCGTCGAAGCCGGTCCCCGTGACCGGGATGATGTTTTCATCAGGATGGAATGCTGCCCGGGAACGGAATGTTCGGGCGCGCACAGGGTTTATG
>JBKHJK010000194.1:0-5311 GCA_046538215.1 Armatimonadota bacterium | reverse complement strand
AAGCTGCTGTCATCCTCCTTTGTTTCTTCTGTGGCGAGCCAGATCCGCTCCACCGGGCCCTCGCCCGGCGTCAGGGTTGCCGTTACCGCCCCGGACAGCTCCGCCCACCACAGCGGCTCCCATTCATCCGGCTCTTCAGCAGTTTTCTGCTCGGATGTCTTCTGCTCAATGATCGGGAACGCAGTGACAGCCTCCTGTATTTCACCAGAAACGTTTTCATCAGCTTGCAGTCCAGTGATGGTGTGGCGACCTGCGGGAAGTGAAACCACCAGCATCCCACCGAGGCGCGAGGGCTGAGTTGGGGTATCATCTATCTGTATATCCTCCCCTGTGGCGCTGAACCGCACGGCGGCCGCCTGTTCGCAGACGACTTCGGCGGTGCCGTCCTGCAGATTCCATGACAGGCTCACCGGCCGGTCGGCGCGCACACCGAGGCCGCCGATCTGCAGCGCCTCACCGTCGAACATCCGCACGGAGTTGTCTCGCACGAAGGCGGTCTGTGCATCTATCTGAATGCCGCTCTCTTCGCTGGCGAAGGGGGCGATGCAGTACAGCGCGGTTTCTTTGCCCTCGACACGCACGGCTCTCTCCGCCACGGGCTCCAGGCGGTAATCGAAGGCCCCCTGAGCGCTGTCCGGATAGACGGCGGTGAATATCGCTTGCGCCTCACCGCTCGAAAGCTCCCTTTTCATTGAGGCCTCCAGTGTGTGGGGCGAGCGGTGGCGATACTGCACCGGCTGGGCGGAGACCACGGAGATGTCATTGCCGAAATGCAGCACGCATCTGCGCCGGTCTTCAGAGCTTACATCAATATGCTGGGTGGGAGCCCAGCGGCAGACGATGCTGAAGTCGCCCTCTTCGTGGGCAGTCACCACGTCGGCGACCAACAGGTACTTTTCGTCCACCCACATCAGGTCGCGCTGCCATTCACAGAACGGTGCATCCGGCACCACGCTTCGTATGCAGGCGCCGTCACCGACAGCCACGGCCCGGTCGAGCCTCGCGCCCCGGGCGACGTGTCTCGTCACGAGGCCGTCACGGTTCACAAACACCTGGTTCCAGTAGCCCTTGAGGACCTCCCGGCCCTGCATCCTCAGCCGATACAGCGCGGAGACATGATGCGGGTTGCGGCCGCGGTCATTGAAGCCGTCGAGGAAGAGATAGCCGTCCGTAGGGCCGAGCCCGTTGCGATAGCTCAAGAACTGGTAGCCCTCAGATGCATCGAAGGGCGTGTGGGCCTGCTGAGCGTTCGGTTCCGGCAGGGGCATGGCCGAGACGCGATTCACCAGGTGGTCGGGCGGCAAGACCTCCAGCCGTGGCCCCGGCCACCACGACTGTCCGATACGGAAGCGGTCCATGTTGAACTGTGTCTTCCGCACCAGCCACGCGTATTCCCCATTATTCAGAAGCCACGAGGCCCGGTGCATCAGCGTGTGAGTCATGTTGTAGTTGGCCTCATCCCTGCGCGTTCCCGTCCACAGAATCTCGATGGCCCTCATCATCGTCTCGGCGACACCACTATCCACGAAGGCCTGCGGATCCTCAAACATCCAGTATTCTACCACGGGCTCGGTGGAAGTGTTGATCCACGACAGTGTATCCAGCTCGCCCCATGTCGGATGATGCAGCCACCAGCTCATCGCATGGCGGAGCTTTGCCAGTCGCATGTCCCATTTGTCTGACGGGTAATACTTCGCGAAGTACCGGCTGCCGGTATAAATGCTCAGACCATCGTACAGACCGTGACGGCTTGTGCCCTTCTGCGGAGGGGCGTCGAGGTCAGCCTCAAAAAAGACCTGCCGGGCATTGTCATCCAGAAACTGCTGTCGCGCCAGCATTTCGTTGGTGATCTCCAGGCGCGTCTCATCATCCAGCAGCGGACTTTCCTCGATGAGATCAAACATGAGCTCCTGCAGGTGGGCGCGGTAATGATAGGTGCCCACGAGTGGGTGCTCCAGGTCGCAGTCCTTGCGGGCAAAGGCATAGCAGGTGCTGAGCTCTTTGGGGATATTGTCGGGATCCGGCAGGGCCAGCTGCAGATACTCTTTCAGGTATTTCTCCTCGCCCGTCATATAATACAGCGCCGCCTGGCTGCTGATGGGATTCCAGCCGAAATATGTCGCCGGATCGTAGCCGGTATGTGTGCCATCCTCGAACTCCCGCCAGCTGTCACGCCATGTGTACAGCTGCTCTCCGACGTCCGGCGGCTGTGGCCCATCGCCGAGTTCGATATCCATAAGCCGGCCCATGACCAGGTCATCACCGGGCTCTATCTTCGAACAAAAGACTTCCGCAGCCCTCTGAACGCCGCTGTCGTCACTGCCACCGATGAAGATGACGTTTTTGCCGGTTCCGTAGGGATCATGAAGTGAGCGGACGACGTATCCGCCCGGACCGGGGTATTTCAGGTCCAGGAAAGTGTAATACTCGCGGTACAGGGTGTAGATAAACGACGAGGTCGCCATATTGCCCAGGGCAATGGCCGATTGAGACTGCAAAAGCTCCGAAGGGTTGACCGCCCTATCATCGCGAATCGGCAGCACCACACCGGTCGCCTGTTCGATGTGCCTCTGAATATCGCGGGCCTGTGCGTCATAAGCGCCGTTTCGCGGGGTGACGATCACTGTCGCCGGACGGCCATCTCTCACCAGCGCAGTCTTGATATGGAGGTCTTTGAGCTTTGTAATCGGCCCCTCTGCACTGATCGCCTCCGCGGCAGGGCCCGAAACGGATAAAACGAGTGCCACAATACATAGCATCCATATCACACAGCGCATGGGAAATGTCCCTTTCTGGTTATGCGGGGGTCAATGACTGGACTGCTCATCGTCCGCCCCGCACCGTTGACGGCGGGCGGCAGCGTACACGGAGGCTTCGGATCGAGGGCGCGATGACCCCGCAAACACGCGCCGGCCCTCACAAAGGGTCCGGAGCGCTGACAGCCGAATGCACGGGGCCGTGTCTAATCAGTTTCTGAGCCCGTCCGTGAAATCCGTCATATCAGAGAACTGGCCGTGATTCTTGGCGTGCCCGTCGGCGTACAGAACGTTCATGGTCTGGTTGTGCCGATACATCATACTCCCGCACTGGCCGTCCTCCTGCATGGGTACTGGATTCCCACTGGAATCGAAGCCCATGTGGCCGTACGACATAAGCCACGCACCCGTGGATTCGACGGCGACGATAACGTCAGTGGGCCGAATGAGGTCGGCCAGTGGCCGTCCCCCGCCTTCGGAATAGCGCAGCCAGACGGTGTTGCCACCGAACAACGGATAATTACTTGAGGACGCGAATGTGTTGGGCATGCCGTAGCTGGCCACCATCGTGCGCTTGTAGAAGCCCTCCCCCTTCGGCAGGGTGTCACGCGCGTAGGTGTAGGGGAAGTCACCCGATGGACAGAGATACATCTGTTCATTCTTCGTGTACGGTCCCAGCAGGTCGTAGAAGCCGGACACACGCGATCCGTCCACGTAAATATAGACGGGTGGGAAGCGCTCATCAAAATCCTGTGTGTACATCGCTACGGCCAGTCCGATCTGCTTCATGTTCGACAGACAGGAGCTCTGCCGGGCCTTCTCCCGCGCCCGGGCGAAGACCGGGAAGAGAATCGCGGCCAGGATCGCGATGATCGCGATCACCACCAGCAGCTCGATAAGTGTAAAACCACCCTTGCGACGCATTTTTGGTCCCCCTTCTGTATCGGAGAATTGCGATACGCGGGTCCATTCATCGCGTTCGTACGGTTATGTGTTATTATTCTGTTCCCTTTTATTTCCTTCCTGCATCCTACCCCACATTTATCTATTTTTTGTCAGGTGCGATGTACGTTGCGGCAGGTCAGATGTGGCCGGTGAGGTCCTGTCGCACGCAGGCGCAAATGCAGTTGTGCCGCAATAATACAAATATGCCGCTTCAGTGTGATCATCGGGGGCGAAAAGGGGAAACGACGAGATAATGAGCCTGCCATGGAGAAGGCTGTTTGAGACAGGCGCAGGATTGCCACTTCTCCTGAGCCCAGTGGCATCATGACGGCCCTCAATAGCGCATTCGCGCCAGCCGTTCTTCGTCGGCCCCTGTGGGGATATGTAAACCGGGCCATCTTTTAAAAATATTTTTTCTTTCTAAAGGAAGATTGGCACCGGCACAAAATACAATCACATCGCAGGCAAAAAGCACAACATGCCTTTTAAAAAGGAGACATTTTGAGCAGGATGAAAACCTCCGTGATGTGGATGACGATACTTCTTACCGTGGCCGTCTGTACGACAAGCTTTGCCGCAAATCCACCCGGGCTGATGTTCTCCACAGTGTTAAACGGCATGAAGATGCTTCCAAACAACGGTCACTTCCATCTCCACCACGTTCAGGCGGTATTTCTACCCGACGCGCAGGGCACATCCATCTACGCGTACAATCCAGACGACGGCGGGGCCTTGTGGGGGGTGCTTTCTACGGCGGACGGGCAGGAATTGTATAGATACGATTTCTACACGCAGAAATTGAAGGAACCATACTGGCTGCTTAACAGCTATAAGGCGAGCAATCTCGAAACCGGCGAGAACCTCGGCAGCAGTGCACGGGTACCTCTGGAGCCGGGCGATTACGTGCTGGACTTCCACCTGGATAGCGGCAAGTTTTACACCGTTTCTTTCGCAGTCAGCAAGATTGAGCAGGGTGGTGGCTTCAGCACCGACACTGCCTACTTCCTCGACGGGCCGTGGGAGCACTGGTCATATCTCTATTACCGCGATGCCGACGCCTCTCAGCAGTTACAGTGGAAAATCTGGCTGCGTGAAAAGGCGGCCAAAAGGTCCAATGAGACGGTCAAACCAGCCGTGACTCTCAGCCGCGGCGGCACGGTCATCGCAACATCCCGGCCCTACACCAATATCACACCCCGACAGGACTGGATGCGGCAGGAATTCAGCCTCATCCACCCCATGCAGGGTACCTCAGGTGGCGCGATGTTTCTCGCCTCCAGCCTCCTGGGTACCGACGGACAGTATGAGCTGAAGCTAGCTCTGGACGAAAAGCCCTACGACACCTGGCGATTTTCTGTCCAGAACGGGAAGCTGGTGCCACATCCACGGACGAATCGCCCAGGCCGACCCTGACCTTCGTGGAGGGTGGCGTTGATGCATTCTGGTATCCACGCGCAGGAAGCACACCGGCTCCCGCCGCGCCTGAACCCCCCGCCCAGCCGACCATCTCCGAACCGACACAGCCTGCGGCATCGTCGTCAGCGGCCGGCGAGGCCCCGATCCCCAACGCCATCCCCATCAGCGTCGGAAGACACACCATGGTCCCACTC
>JBKHJK010000193.1:0-5317 GCA_046538215.1 Armatimonadota bacterium | reverse complement strand
AAAGACCCCTTTGTCATGGTTGCCAGGCACGGCAACCGCAAAAGCCTGGAGGCCTTCCTGTGGGGCGTGGATGAGCTTCCGGACATCTCCGATGTGGAGCTGCAGAGCCGCAATTACACCGGTCTGGGTGCCGCTATTTTGAGACAGGGCGCGGGGCAGGACCAGCAGTATCTGCACCTGGATTACGGCCCTCATGGCGGCGGTCACGGCCACCTGGACAAGCTGGCGATGATTCTTTTCGACCGCGGAAGACAGCTTGCACCGGACCCGGGACGTCTCGCATACGCCGCCCCGCTGCAGAAAACCTGGTACAAGCACACCTTCGCCCACAATACCGTCTGCGTTGATGAAAGAGACCAGGCACGGTCTGAGGGCGAGCTCACCGCGTTTATCTCCGAGCCGGAGTTTGCCGCCGCACAGGCCGTGTGTGACACTGCCTACGGTGGAGTGACCATGCGCCGGACGATGGCAATCACCGGCGACTACGTTATAGATGTCTTCGAGACCGAAAGCGACGAGGAGCATACCTACGACTGGCTCTATCACAACTTTGGCACACTCGAACCAGACGTCTCAACAGAGGCCCACCCCGAGCCACTGAGTGAAGACGACGGCTACCAGCACTTCACGGACATATCCCATGCTTCAGCGAGCGGTGACTGGTCGGCCACCTTCGCGCTGGAAGACACGGAAGTGAAACTTACCATGCTCGGCGAAGAGGGCACGGAGGTGTATTTCGGCACAGGTATCGCCGGCAAGCCGCCCGAGCCGTGCCCGATGGTCGTGGTGCGGCGCTCAGGGAAAACCGCCCAATACATCTCGCTGATGGAGCCGAAGGAGCCGGGCACCCCCGCCCGCACCATCAGGCGGCTGGGCAGTGATGAGGACGTTGTCGCACTGGCCGTCGAGGGCGAAAACAGCACCGATCTATTTGTATGTGCGCCGGATGAAGCCGAACGCACCGTGGCCGGGGTACAGGTCAGTGGGAAGATCGCATTCATGCCGGATGTGTCTATAGGGGAGTAGGTAGCTGCAATGCCTCGCGCCGGCGGCAATGGGGGGATCAGTCTGGCCGGTACGCTCCAGACAGCATCCTGCGCCGGATGGCATAAAGCTGCCGCAGGGCTTCGATGGCGTTGGAGATGGGCCTCACCCGGCTGTCACGGCAGTCCTCCCAGACGATGGGGACCTCGCGGATTGTCAGGCCCAGCTCGTTGGCGATAACCAGCAGCTCGGCGTCGAAGGCCCAGCCGCTGATGGTGCTGCGTTTGAACACCTCGCGCGCCGCATCGGCCCTGAAGGCCTTAAAGCCGCAGGTGATGTCGGAAACCGTGAGCGTCAGCATGCTGCGGGCGATCCATCGAAACCGGTCGCCCATGAAACGGCGCATGAAGGGCTGGGGCGTGAGAATCTCGGACTCCGGCAGGTGCCTGGAGCCGATGACAATGTCACAATTGGCCTCAAATGCGCCTAACAGGCCATCAATTTCCTCCACCGGTGTGGAAAGATCGGCATCGGTAAATAGGACGATGTCTCCCCGGCTGGCTCCGACACCGGTACGAACCGCCTGGCCCTTGCCCCGGTTCGTATCGTGCGCAAGGCACCGCACGCGGGAGTTTTGGCCGGCAATTTCTTCACAGGCCTGCTGCGTCTTATCGCTGCTGCCATCGTCCACGACGATGATCTCGCCCTTTATGTCGTGGGTTTCAAGGTATTCGGAGATCTTTGAGATGGCAGTGCCTATGTAGTCCGCCTCGTTGTATGCGGGCACGACGATGGAGATCAGGCTGGATGTGGCCACTGAATCGTTCATCCACCCCTCCGGGGTCGCTGCATGATTGGCACAAATAGAAGCATACCCGATAGCTGCACGTCAATTACAGGAACAAATCCGAGTCCGTGAGCAGGGCCCTTCATACTTCCCGACGCTCCAAATGAAGGCCTGAATGTTTCACAGGGCGAATTGCAGGATAATCGGCTGAAGCCAGCCCTGCGCCTGTATGCGGGTGTCGTCCCGGACAGTACTGACGCTCATGATAGCATCTATTGACACTCAGTGCGACTTTCGGCGACTATGACAGCGTTGAAAAGAGCCGCCGAACCGCCGCGCGAAATCCGACCGGAGTGACCGATGGAGCCAGCGCCCGCCCTTAATATTGCCCTCGCAATTATCAGCGCCTATCTGGCCACCTACGGCCTCGGGGCGCTGTTGTGCCTGCCTGTGGGGATCTCCTTCAAAAGCTGGTTCGAGCGGCTCGGGATCTTCTGCGGCGTGGGGACGGTGGTTTTGGGCTGGGTGGCCTACCTCATGCTGCTTTCAAACGCCGCACTGGTGCTCACGATTTTCGTGTGGTGTGCGGGCGCCGCCGGGGTCGGCATAATCCTGTGCCAGGCGTACCAGGGAGGGGATGACGAATCCGACATTCCGCGCCGCGCCATAATCATCGCGCTTGGCGGCATGGTGATTGCCCTGCTCATCCAGCGGGTCATCGGTGGGGGACAGGTGTGGCTGACGGGTGACGGTGCGCTTGCCTGCAGGCGGCTGTGGCCGGATTTGCTCTACCGCCAGGGGATCGTCAAGGAGCTGATGGTGTGGGACGGTGCGCTGGAATGGCCGTGGCTGTCCGGCGTTGCGCTTGACGGTACCTCGATGCTGCGATTCTGTGCGATGGCCTCGACGCTGTCCGCGGGCGGCCTCAGTGCCGGTCACTACCAACATGTTGCCATGTGGTACGGGCTTTTCGGCATCCCCGTTTCGGCCGCGGCCATTTTCGCCCTCTTTCGCCTCTTCGATGTTTCACCGGCGGTCGCGGGCGTCGGTGTCGTCATCACCGCATGTTTCGGCAATCCCCGGTGGCTGATGGCCGAGCGATTTGCGCATTCGCCGAGCCTCGTATGGGCCGGCAACGAGGTCTTCTCATTCGTCTTCCCTGCGTTGTACGCCGGACTGTACGTGATATTTCGCACCGCAAGGGATTTCTCGTGGCTGCTCGGCGGCCTGGCGGTGGTGATGCTTGGAAGTCTGACCGGCTTTGGGCCCTGGTTTTCTTTGCCCGTCATCGGTGGCGCGGTGATATGGCTGGTGTATTGCCTCATCAGCAGGCGTGACGGGCTGGCAGCAGTGGTGCTGGCCGTTGGAGCCGTCGCCGGCATGGTGACGCTCAGGGTCGTCTGCGGCACCGGTGAGGCCGGGGGGAGCCTGCTGTCGGCCATCGGCGCCTCGCCGGTAATTCGCTCCATGAGCTGGGCCTTCCCGCTGCTGGAGGAGCCAATTGGAGAGCAGCTTTCGGCCTCGACGCCGGTGGCGGCCATGCAGCTTGTGCGATACGGCGTCGTGTACGCCTGCGCGGCGGCCTTCTTTATCCTTGGGAGCCTGTGGGTGCGAGCCCTGTTTTTCTTCGACTCAGACCGGTGGAACTGGCATCGGCTGAAGAGACCGACGTACAGTCTTGCCGCCTGCATGGTGGTCGCGGCATCGGCGGCAGTGCTCTTCGTCGATTTCCGCCAGGTGAGCTACGAGTACGCGGACTACGATATGCTCCGGCTGGCGTGGGTGCCGCTGCTTTTTGCCAATATTGCTTTTGCTTCATACCTTTATCGAAGACGCCACGCCCTCAGGCGCCCTGCGGGAATACTTGCGGTCTGTATCATCCTCGTCCTGGGCGGCTGGGAATACACGCATTACATGCTGGATGCTGAAATCCTGTCACCCACGCTGAAAGTGGTCGCGCCAGACACAGCGGCCATCAGGTTCATCAACCGAAACAGCGATCCCGCGGATACGATACTCCTGGATCCGGATTATCGGCCCGGTGTCGAAAATGTCATCAGCCACGACTGGGGATATGTCTCCGGGCTGGCCGTGCCCTCGGTGTGGCTGGATAACCGCGACATGAGCTATAAGTTCGCCCAGCAGGAGATCTGGGATGAGCGGCACGAGGAGTATCGGGAGGCCTGGAGCGACGGAGATCCCCAGAAGCAGGAGGAGTTCCTGCGCCGCCACGGGATTGACTGGATTGTCGTGCAGGATCAGCAGCCACCGCTGGCGGAGGGGATCGCTGCTGAAGCCGTATTCGAGCAGGGCCAGACCCGGGTGTACGAGGTCATGGTGGAGTGAGTTTCCATCAGCCGGATGAGCAGTTGAAGACGATATGAAATCACCTGCCGTTTTCGCGCACACAACCATTTCCTGTCACTGCGAGTTTGGGTGAAACCGATGCAGAGATTGTTCCCCGTGTTTTTATGTTTTTTGGCTCTTCTCATTGTCGGCTGCGCCGTCCCGGCTGATGTCGCGCAGAGCGCGGTTGATTACGCCCACGTGGACAGCGGTACCACCGTCGCCTTCACCTCCGAGGGCTGCAATCCATCCCCCTATGACGTCCGGGGAGCGATCGGTGATGGTGAGCATCTGTCATATCCGCAGGCGCCGCCGAATTCCTTCATCCTCGACCTCGGCCAGGCGCGGCAGATCCGCTCCATCGAGCTGGATCGGCGCTATGCGAACAAAGGTGTGAAACATTTTCGCCTCAGCTTCGGGGTGTCGCAGGATGCGCTGGATGAGGTCATAGATGTCGAAGATTTTGGAGACAGCAAGTACTGGTACCGGATCCTCGATGAACCCATCACTGCGCGCTTTGTGAAATTTGAATCCCTTGAGCTCGAGGACATCCAGTGGACGGTACTCAACCGCATCAGCCTCTACGGCACCACCCGCATCCCCCGCCTTGCACAACAGTGGGGCAACCGGTACCGGTGGCTGGGGCCGCGGATGCAGCGGATCGCACAGGATGCTGCTCCGCTGAACATCACGGATCAGATACAGGTCGCCGACAGTGCGTACACATGTGCCAATTTCGCCGACCTTCTGGCCTCCGATGAGCCGATCAGCGAAAAGCAGTGGCGGCAGATGGCGGACAGGTGGGACGTGCTTCTGCAGAGTACCCAAGAGGCCGAGGCCGCCGTCAGCTTTGCAAAGGCCAGACAGCGGTCCGGTGAGGCGGGCTACCTGATTGAGGCAATCAGCGAAATGGAAAAAGTGTTTCGCGACATTTGTCCGAAGGGGAAGAATACCCTGGAGCTGTCCTGTGCGAAGAACGAATGGGAGAGCGGACAGGTGGCCGTGGCGGCCGTCGAGGGCGATCTGGAAGATGTCGAGGTTACATGGGACCGCCTCCGGGGCCCGGCGACACTGGGGAAGGGGTCGCTTGATTGTCAGCTTGTGTGCTATGTAAAAACCGAACAGGCGCCGTATTTGACTCATCACATCGGCTGGTGGCCGGACGGTCTTAGCCCGGTGGGGCCGTTTGATCTACCTGCC
>JBKHJK010000192.1:0-5320 GCA_046538215.1 Armatimonadota bacterium | reverse complement strand
CCCATATCGCGGCTGCTGATCTCCTCGGCCTGCGGCATATAGTTATCCGGGTATCCCACAGCCAGAAGATCCGTCAGCTCCGTCCGCAGGGCCGTCTGCCACTCTCCGACCGTTCCCTCAAAATCCTCATACGTCATGCGGGGCTCGGCGCTGTCAACAATTTCGTCAATGCGAGTATGCAGGGTCTCATTGACATTGATCATTTCAAAAGCTCCTGTCCGGGCGAGATTTTGGGCCAGTTTCGTTCTTCGTCCCCCATTGTCCTTCCTCAGCCTCTGCTCAGGTCAGCAATTGCATGGACTGACGGGCTGCCGTGTGATATACTCGGACAGGTATATGACATCTATCGGATTGGAGGAGATTGGGAAATGAGAAGGGACGGTTTTACACTAATCGAGCTGCTGGTCGTGATTGCGATTATCGCGATCCTGGCAGCGATTCTGTTCCCGGTTTTTGCGCGGGCGCGAGAAAAGGCACGACAGAGTTCGTGTCTAAACAATGTCAAGCAATTGAACCTCGCCCTGCAGATGTACGCACAGGACTACGATGAAAACATCACTTACGCGTGGTACGAATCACCGGATGCTTCGACGTGGTGGGAAAAGCTGGAACCGTACTCCAAGAACAAACAAATATGGGTATGTCCCAGCAAGGATTTCGGACACGCTACGGAGTCCAACCCCTATCCGGATCCCATCGGCTACGGCTGGAACTACAACAACATGCCGTACCGGACGAAATACCCCAGCGGCCGCACCGCACTGGCAGAGTGGGATTATCCGGCCGAGGTTCTCGTGTTCGCCTGTAACGCGCAGAACGCGTCCAACCGCTATATCTACGCCTACACCGACTATCCCGACCGGTGGCCTGACAACGGCTCCAACATCGGGATGGTCCACAACGAGGGCACGAACATCGGCTTCCTGGACGGTCATGCGAAGTGGATGAGCGTTACGGCCCTGATGCGGAATGACACTGAGGGGCAGCGCCTGTGGGGCGAGATTCACTAAACCACACGCTGCAGCAGTTTCGCGAAATTGGAGGCGCCACCAGGTTTCTTCTCTGGTGGCGTCTTTTTTTGCAGGTGGGAGTCGGGCACAGATAGAATACGGGCCTTATGGGGATAAGGTATAATCTTTCTCAGCTACGGAGGAGAACGCATTATGAGCAAACGCCCAAACGGCTTCACACTTATCGAGCTGCTTGTTGTGATCGCCATTATCGCCATACTGGCGGCGATTCTGTTCCCGGTATTTGCCAGGGCGCGGGAGAAGGCTCGCCAGACCTCGTGCCTGTCAAATGTCAAGCAGCTCAGCCTGGGTGTGCAGATGTACCTGCAGGATTTCGATGAGACGCTGCCGTTCGCACACCTGTACACCACCGGCACCCCGGACCACAACGAATTCTCCGGGCTGAGCCGGAACTTCCTGTACTGGATGGACCTGATCAAGCCGTATGTAAAGAACAAACAGATTTACAACTGCCCCAGCACCTCAAACCAGTGGTGCAGCTACGGGTACAACATTCAGTGTGGATATTATAACAACGACGGCCCCGGCGCCTCACACCCGGAGCGAACCGGTCCGATGTACCGTGGTGTCAATATGTCGGAGTTTAACAAGCCGGCCGAATTCGTGTTGATGGCCGATTCTACGGCACATTCGTCGTACTACGAAGTCTGGAACGGCATCTGGACGAATCCCGACAACGCCTATTATGACACCATGTGGCCCGCGACGCACAACGACGGTGTCAACGTTGGATTCGTGGACGGACACGCCAAGTGGCTTACACGCAACCAGTTCATGGCTGTCAGCTACGGGGGATCGGTGTACTGGTTCCAGGGCGAAGATGATTGACAGTGAGCCCATATCGGTATCCATTGACAGGTCCGTTTCGGCGGGCCTGTCTTTCTTTTTGGGAGGGTAGCTGCACCTCGCTGGCGAAATATTGAGAAATTCTATCCTGTCATGGAGGTCACTCATGGACCGAAATATCCGAGCGCTGTCTTTCATCTGCGTCATCATTGTATTGAGCCTGACGTGCAGCTGTGTGGCTCAGATAAATACACCGCTGATACACGACCCTCAGGCCAATCTTGCGCGGGGCTGTGAGACCGAAGCCTCCTCATCGGCGACCCCGGCGGGAGGGAAATACTGGAGCGATAAGCTCACAGACGGAGATTTCGTCAGCGCCTGGGCGACCAAAAAGACGCCGCAGCTTCCGCAGTGGGTCAAAATCACCTTTGGTGAGCCGATGAAGCTGGATACGGTCGTGCTCGTGCCCCGCACCATCAGCAGCTACGGCCTGTGGGCAGATATACGTATCGAGTTCTCCTCTGGCGATCCCGTCGAAACGACGCTGGAGAACCGCGAGGGCCTGCATATTGTACGCTTTCCGACCGTTACCACTGAGTGGCTGAAGGTGAGTCTGCTGTCGGATCACAGGACGAGCTCGTATTACGGTCTGCATGAGCTGCTGGCGTTTTATGACCCCGATCGCAATGTCAAAGAGCGCGTGCCCCTGAAGAGAAGGTGGAAAGACGTGGAACTGAAGGAAACCGGACGCGAGGTTCATCCGTGTGTGTATATCACGCCTGAAGACGTTCAGCAGGCCCGTGAGAATATCGAGACGTATGAGTGGGCCCGGGAATACGCCGACCGCATCATCGGGCTGGCCGATACGGTCGTGGATAAGGACCCGGAATGGATCCACGAAAACTGCCCCGAAAAGGGCGCGGCATTTGCGTATGGTAAGACCGGCTGCCCGATTTGTGGCGCCAAGTGGGGCACCTGGGGTGGCGCCAACTGCAGCTTTGACCGGCCGGGCACTGTCAAGTGCAGAAACGGCCACCTCCTCCCCAACGAAAAGTACCCCGACGAGGGCACCGGATATGAGGGCGAGGATGGCAGGATGCACTACTTCGTCGGCTCCTACAACGCCTGGGTGGTGGAGACCTACCAGAAATGGTGCGACTGGCTGTCATTCGCTTACACCATCACCGGCCAGGAGAAGTACGCCGAAACGTGTGCGGTGCTTTTGGACGCGATTGCCGAAATTTATCCCTCCTGCGACAAGGGCTCGTGGGATTACCCCTCCAACCCGCCGAGCGGCCGCCTGTGCAGGCCGTGGTACCAGGTCGCCAGGGTGCTGGTGACGCTGGTGGATTATTACGACAAAATCCACAACAGCGGCGCGCTGGATGAAGCTTCCTTCGTTGAGGGCATGGTGCGCCGTGAGAATATCGAACAGAACATGCTCAAAAACGGCGCCTGGTACTGCTACGAGCAGTCTCTCAAGGGTGGCATGAACAACGGTGAGGCGGATTATGTGCGCGGGGCGCTGTCGGTGGGGTGTCTGCTGGGGATCGAGCATTATGTTGACTGGGCGGTGGACGGTCCCTACGGAATCCGTGCGATGATTCACAACAACGCCGACAGAAACGGGCGGTACATCGAAAGCTCGCTGGGATACGCCATGCACAGCCGCGATCTGTACCTGACCTTCGCCGAACCGATGATGAACTACCGCAGCGAAAAATACCCACAGGGCCTCAATCTGTACGATGATTCGGAGTTCCGCAGCTTTTACGTACTCCCGCGGCTGGAGATGTCGTGTGTGGGGCATTCACCGAGGTATGGTGACTCCGGACCCGACACCAGCAAGCGTCTGCCGCCGGACCGGCCATTTGATGCACGGGACGCCAAGTACGCCGAGCGCATCTTCCTGCGCACCACGAAGCCGGAGGTCAAAGAGGCATTTGGCAGCCTCGTGCGCTTTCTGGCCGACGGAAATGTGCCGGCCCTCCGCGCCTCCTCGACTGACCAGGAGTGGCTGCTGTTTCACGCCGATGAAACACCCGACGACAGCGGACAACTGGCCGAATACCTCCGCAGGCGAATTGAAGATTCCGTTCTTCTGGGCCAGAAGGGCATGGCTATCCTCAGGACGCCCTCGAGCAAGCAGGCCCAGGCGTGTCTCATGCGCTACGGGCCGGTGCTGAACCACGGGCATTTCGATGACCTGAATATCAACTACTTCGGAGCAGGATATGAGCTCACCTACGACCTCGGCTACGGCAACTGCAGCACCCACACACAGGTCGGCTGGGGCAAGCAGACCGCCTCACACCAGCTCGTGGCGGTGAATGAAAAGCGCCAGCAGTCTGATTACGAGACCGATGATTCCGGAGGGAGCCTGCACATGCTGGCGGATATGCCGGGCCTGCGGATGGTGGACGCCGATGCCGACAACGTCTATCGCTCACAGGGCGTGGAAGAATACCGCCGCTGCATCGCGCTGGTAGGTGACGGGCCGGAAAGCTACCTGCTGGATATTTTCAACGTCCGCGGCGGCAGCCAGCACGACTACATGGTGCATTCTCTGTCCGAAGAGGTTGATTTTGAGAAGCTGCAGTTCGGCGAGGAGGCCGAAGGGTCGCTGGCGGGCCCGGAGTACGACTGGGGCGACCGGCAGCTTAATGACGGCTATCTCAGCGGCGTTCCCCAGAAGCCGTACTGGAACCCTCCGCCACACAATGGCTACGGCTTTTTAATGCGGCCGCAGCGAGCCACGACTTCCGCACCGTGGTCGGCCACCTGGCATCTGCCCGACAATGAAAGCCACATGCGGCTGACGATGCTTCCGGAGGATGAAATGGAGGTCATCACCTGTTGGGCTCCGGGGATATTCCCGCACAATCCCGCGGCCCGGCACGTATGCGCCCGCAGGACCTCGGAAAACGGTGACCTCAGCAGCACCTTCATCAGCATCCGCGAACCGTATGCGCCAAAGCCGGAGGAACAGGTTGGTCTGGACGCCGAACACCTCATCGCCGTGGCTGAAACCGACGACGGGATCATCAAACACCTCGGCAACACCGGCGTGGTGCTGTTTCAGGCCGAGGCCTTCGGCGGGGAGATTGATTTCGAGCTGCAGGCGCCGGAGGACGGGCAATATTACGTGTACGTGATGCCCTTCCGCTCGCCCAACTACAGCGCCGTGCAGTTCATCCTGGACGGGCAGGAGCTTGGTGAGCCGTTCTTTGCGGGCGCGGAAGGACACTCCTTCGGTCCCGAGCAAACCTTCGGGCCCTTCGATCTGCAGGCCGGGGCTCATACGCTCACTGTCCGCACCGTGGACGGCGACGGCGGGAAGCCGTGGATATCCATCCGCACCGCCGGACTGCTGAAAGAGCTTCCCGGTGAAGGCGGCGAACAGGCCAGCCCGTTCATTAAGCGTGCCGAGCGCCTGGATGCCCCCGGGGGAGCCGCCGCAGTGGCCGTGCACCGTAATGCGGGTTGTATCCTTCTTTCACCAA
>JBKHJK010000191.1:0-5323 GCA_046538215.1 Armatimonadota bacterium | reverse complement strand
ACCCTGCGGCTGCTGTCGGAAATCAGCCGCCATCTCGCCGACATCCACGGCCAGCACGAACACCAGGAGCTCATTCACGAGGAAAATCACCTGCGCTACCTTGACCATTTCGGCGGCAGGGAGCACCTGGAGCTGCGCGGGGAGTACGCGGAGATACATGAAGAGTTTACCGAGGCCCGGGCGGAGCTCAAAAAGCTCCAGATAGACGAACAGGAGCGCGCCCGCCGCCTCGATATGCTGTCGTTTCAGATTGATGAAATCGAGAAGGCGGGACTGCAGCCCGGGGAGGAAGATGAGCTGAAGTCCGAGCGCAAGCGCCTCATGGCCGCTGAGAAGCTCATGGAATATCTCAACCGGGCCATCGCGCTGCTCGGAGGCGGTGACGACACCTCGCTGGGAGCCGCCGCCGCGCTGCAGGAAGCCGCCGATGCCGTGGGGGCGGTCGCCGATGTTGACGAAGAGCTGGCCGAAAGCTCCGAGGAGCTTCAACAGCAGGCCTACCAGGCCGACGAAGCGTTGCGGACGCTGCAAAGCTATTTCAACACAGTGGAGTTGAATCCCGACCGGCTGGAACAGATCGAAACGCGGCTGGATGAAATCAACCGGCTGGAGCGTAAATACGGCAGCACCGTCGAAGACGTCCTGGAGTACCTGCGCGAGGCAAAAGAGGAGGCGCAGACACTGGCACAAAGCGCCGAACGCACCGAGGAGCTCGAAGCGAGGATTGATGAGCTTGCACAGCGTGCGGGAGAGCTGGCGGATGATCTGAGTGAGAGGCGCAAATCGCTGGCACAGGAGCTTTCGGAGGCGGTTGTCGCAGAGATCAGCCAGCTCGGGATGTCGGGTGCAAGCTTCCGGGTTGATTTTGCGACAGAGGCGGATGAGAATGGCGTGGTGATGCCGGCCGGCCGCCGCCTGAAGGCGAGCAGCACCGGGGTGGATCGGGTGCGTTTCATGCTCAGCGCCAACGCCGGTGAGCCCCTGCGGCCCCTGGCGAAAGTGGCCTCGGGTGGTGAGCTGTCGCGTCTGATGCTGGCTCTGAAATCGCTGAGTGCCCGTGGAGCCGAAATCCCCACCATCGTTTTTGACGAGATTGACGCGGGCATCGGGGGGGCGACCGCTCAACACGTCGGCCAGAAGCTGGCACTCCTCGCCCGGCAGGCCCAGGTGCTGTGCGTGACACACCTCCCGCAGGTTGCCTCCATGGCCGACCGGCACCTGCTGGTGGAAAAGCAGGTCTCCGGCGGCCGAACCACCATCAGCGTGCGACAGTTGAGTGACGATGAGCGCGTCCGCGAAATCGCCCGCATGTACGGCGACCAGCGGGGCGCCGAAGCGGCCATGGAACACGCCCGCGAGGCCCTCGCAGACGCCCGAGAATTAAAGCAGAAACTTGCGAAAACCGGTGCAGAGGTATAAGGTCAAATAGGCAGACCTCGCACATGACACACAGATTTCAAAGCCACTATCACCGGGCAGCACGTGCCGTCCGCTTCATCAGTGGCGCTTCAAAGAGTTGATCTGACCGATGAAATATCGTTTCCATGTCATCATAAACCAGGCGCACTGCAAGGGTTGTGCGCTGTGTGTGCAAACCTGTCCACAGGGCGCAATCAGCATCTCTGAAGAGCGCAATGAGGCCGGTCTGAAGCCCGCACAGTTCGACGAAAACGCGGACTGCACCGGCTGCCAGCAGTGTGCGCTCATGTGCCCCGACGCGTGTATCGAGATTTATCGAGAAGAAGTCAGAGAAGGCGCATAAAATGAGCGAAAAAGTATTCATGTCAGGAAACATTGCACTCGCCGAGGGCGCAATAGCCGGCGGCTGCAGATATTTTTTCGGCTACCCGATTACTCCGCAGAATCAGATCCCTCAATACATGGCCGAGCACCTGCCGGAGGTCGGCGGGGTGTATCTGCAGGCAGAAAGTGAGGTCGCGGCCGTCAACATGCTCTACGGCGCGGCATCCACCGGATCCTACGTCATGACAACCTCCTCATCCCCCGGCATTTCACTGATGCAGGAGGGCCTGTCATACATGTCGGGTGCGGAACTGCTCTGCGTAGTGGTCAATATGGTGCGCGGAGGGCCGGGGCTGGGCAATATCGCCCCCGCACAGTCAGATTACTGGCTGGCAACTCGTGGAGCCGGCCACGGTGACAGCCGCTGTCTGACCTTCGCTCCCGCCAGCGTTCAGGAGCTGCATGACTGGGCTGCCATGGCATTTCCGATCGCCCAGAAACACCGCAGCATCGTCATGATCCTCGGTGACGCGATTCTGGCGGGAATGAACGAGCCGGTACAGCTTCGCGAGCGCATTGACCCGCCACCGAGAGACCAGGACTGGAGAATCGGTGGATACCGGCGGGGGCGCGATCGCAGGATCGTCAACTCGCTGTGGACGGACGCCCCCGTGATGCAGGAGGTCAACTTCCGCATCAAAGAGCGCTTCGACGAGGCCAAAAAGAACGAGACGCGGTGGGATGAATACGGCTGCGACTCACCCGATATTATCCTCGCCGCCTACGGTATCAGCGCGCGCATCTGCCAGACGGTGGTGGACTGGCTCGACGATAGAGGTATCGCAGCGCGACTGATTCGCCCCATAAGTCTTTTCCCCTTCCCCACGGACGTGTTCATCGAGTGGTCCGAGAAGGTGGACAGCATTTTCGTGGTGGAGCTTTCGATGGGGCAGTTCGTCGAGGATGTCCGGCTGGCGGTTGAGGGCCGGTGTCCGGTGGAACTGATATGGAAAACCGGCGGCGTGCTGTACACACCCGAAGAGGTTCTGCAGCGCATCCAGGACCGCCTGTAAAAAGCGGCCCTGTGATGTGGCGATAGATGGAGGATTGTCATGAATGAGGCACTGAGCGAAGAGCAGATACGACAGATGGAGCCGGTCTATCAGCGGCCCGGGGGTCTGACCGAGGTCCAGATGCGCTATTGCCCGGGCTGCACGCACGGCACCGCTCACCGGCTTGTCGGGGAGGTCCTTGAGGAGCTGGATATACTCGACCGGACGGTGGCCATCGCCACGGTGGGCTGCTCGGTGTATGCGTATGAGTATTTCAACTGCGACGCCGTGCAGGCCGCTCACGGACGTGGACCCGCTGTTGCCACCGGCATCAAGCGGACCTCGCCCGAAACCATCGTTTTCACCTACCAGGGAGACGGCGACCTGGCGGCGATCGGGCTGGCGGAAGTGGTGCAGGCTGCTGGACGCGGCGAGAAGATGACCGTCATATTCATCAATAACGCGGTCTTCGGAATGACCCGCGGGCAGATGGCGCCGACCACGCTGATCGGACAGAAAACAACCACCACTCCCCGCGGAAGGGACCCCGAAACAGCCGGAATGCCCATGCAGATCTGTGAGCTTCTTTCCTCTCTGCCGGGTGTGGCATATCTCGCGCGGGAGACCCTGATTGATCCAAAGACCATCCGGTCGGCCAAACGCAGCATTACGAAGGCGTTTCAGGCCCAGATTGACGGCGCGGGGTTTTCGCTGGTCGAGCTGGTCAGCACCTGTCCGTCGTGGTGGCACATGACACCAGCCGAGGCCCTGGACTGGGTGCGGGACGAAATGCTGAAGGTCTATCCGCTGAACGTATTTGTTGATTACGAGGCGTAAGGAAGAGCATCATGAGACAGGTTGTCATCATCGCAGGAACAGGCGGCCAGGGTGTCGTATCCGCGGGCGAAATACTGGCCCAGGTCGCCCACGAAGAAGGCTATGGCGTGACATATATGACCCAGTACAGCCCCGAGGTTCGTGGTGGCTGGGTCGCTGCAACCGTGGTCCTCGGCGACGGCCAGGTTGGCAGCCCGGTCGCAGGGAAGGCCGACACCGTGCTACTGCTTTCGAACCAGGCCGTGCAGGAATATCGCCACTGTGTCAAAAAGAACGGCCTGCTTATCGTCAATACCTCGTTGGCCGAGGACGTTCACGCCGACGGCGAGCGGCTGGTGGAAATCCCCGCGACAGAGGTTGCCCAGAAAATCGGTGATGAGCGGGCGACAAATATGCTCATGCTGGGCGCCTACAGCGAGGTCAGCGGTGTCGTCAGTCTCGACAGCGCCGAGCACGCACTGAAGACCGTCCTGCCCGAACGCCATCACGACGCCATCCCCGCCAATATGAAGGCCCTGCGGCAGGGGGCAGAGCTGGCACGTGAAAACCTCAAAACCCAACAATCCTGACATATCCGCCCGCAAATACGGAGGAACAGAATGCTCGAAGGCATCGAAGAAACGGCCGAAGAGATACGCAAAGAGCTGAACGCACTGCACGAGGCGCGAGAGACGGCCTATTCCAAGTCCAGGGACATTGTCCGGTCTTCGTCAATTTCGATCAAGAGTGTGCACCGCGAGGAGTTCGACCGCGCCCGCGACGCCCTTGAGGAGACCCGGCAGATGGTGCAGGAGATGCACACGGCGCTGGCCGACGCCCCCGGTCTCAGTTACGGCGGCTTTGTGGCCGATTCAGAGAAGGAATACGCCGAGGCCGCTATCACTCTCGCCTGCGTCACCGGCGAGACAATTCCGACCCACGATGACCTGAATATCCCCGGTGCCGCGTGGCTGAACGGCCTTGCGGAGGTTGTCGGGGAGTTCCGTCGGCACGTTCTGGATATGATCCGCACCAATAATCTCGACCGTGCGGAGAAGTTTTTGGGCGCGATGGACGACATCTACCAGGTGATTATGTCGTTTGATTACCCCGACGCCATCGCCCTGGGTCTGCGCCGACGCTCCGACGCCGCCCGGGGGATGGTGGAACGCAGCCGCGGCGACCTGACCAACGCACTGCGCCAGGCCAGTCTCGAAAAACGCCTGCGGGAGCTGGAAGAGCGTCTCGAGCAGGAAGCAGAACAATAGACCACGCTGTGGACAGAGCCTCTTTGCAGTTGAGTGCCCGTCATCTCATACGATCTGCCCAACACGGCCCGGGGAATGGAGCATGAGAGATTCGCTGCAGGTCAACCACATATATCACGGCGATTGCCGCGACATCCTGGCCTCTTTCCCTGAAGAATCGGTGGACGTGATATTTGCCGATCCGCCCTACAACCTGCAGCTTGACGGTGAGCTGTGGCGCCCGAATCTCACTAAAGTTGACGCGGTCAATGACGACTGGGATGACTTTGATGATTTCGAGGCCTACGTCCGCTTCACGGAATCCTGGCTGCAAGCATGTCGCCGTGTATTGAAGCAAACGGGGACGCTGTGGGTGATTGGTTCGTATCACAACATCTACCGCGTCGGGAAAATCGTGATGGACCTGGGATACTGGATCCTCAATGACGTGGTGTGGATCAAGAC
>JBKHJK010000190.1:0-5326 GCA_046538215.1 Armatimonadota bacterium | reverse complement strand
GCAGGAACTTGGAGACAAAGGGTGAGCTTCCGGGCTCTCTGCGCTGCAGATGTCCTGAGGGGCCTTCACCCAGAAACTCCGAGAACCAGGCTTCGTGCTCGATTTCTTCGTGCAAAATGGACAGGGCGAGGTCGTAGGTGCGGTGGTCTTTGCCGGCGGTCATATTGCAGATGGCCGTGTACTGGCGCACGGCACAACGCTCGGCCTCCACGAGGACCTCCAGTATCTGGCGGACGTCGGTGGGGTCTTCGGGTAGTTGAGCGGGCGGGCAGCCGGATATGTCGTGGAACTCCTTCATGTCGTTGGGCAGCTTGCCACCAAGCTCATAGATGCGTGGCAGAAGCGCTTCGAAGTGGTTGCGATCTTCAATACGTGCATCCTCCGCGATATTCTTGACACCCTCGCCATCCAGATCAATAAGGTGCATGCGGAGGTTGGTGTAGTAGTAATAGGTGGTGAGTTCGGCTGCGGCATTCTGAATCAACAGATCAAGCAGCTTATCCACGTCAACGCCGGCTTTTTCAACCATCTCTCGGGCTACCTTCGCCATAGTCTCATTCTCCATGGTGCATCAGTAATGGTGGGTACAGTGATAAGGATGGAGGGTGTCTGACCGGGGTTCATTAAAAAGGCGAACTTTGTATTCGGTAATGCAGCAGTTACAGGTCGAAGGGTGATTGCTTCCTGCGGTGACGGGGTTGTCCCCCTGTTTCGGCGTGGGGTTGGTTCAAAGCTGGTCGCGGATTATCTCCTCCGCTTCCTCCAGCCACCCTGTGCGCTGCTGGAGGGAACTGGAAGCCACAGGGGCGAACATCCGTCGTCGGACATCGGTCAGGCCACTGAAGCCAAAGACGGACCATTTCCAGATAGCCTCAAGGGGGTCACCAACAGTTCGAGCCTCGTGTTCCGGCGGTGTGTCGGCGGTGTTGAAAACAACCGCACGCATGTCACCCAGCAGGCCCCGAGGCATCCCCGCGCCATCGGAGCCTTCAGGATACTCGAAGGCCACGCTGTTTCGAATCACGCGATCCACCCAGCCCTTGAGAATGGCGGGCATCTGCCCCCACCAGTTTGGGTGGATGATGATCAGAGCATCCGCAGCGGTCAACTCATCACAGTAATGCTGCACATCCGCTGACACCGTTGCATCCAATGCGATCTCGTCACACGGCAGACAGGGATCGAAGTCCTCCGTATAGAGGTCGTGAAAGATACACTGATGCCCGAGTTGGTGCAAAACGCTGAGCACGCGGTCAGAAATGGCGTGATTGAAGCTGTCGGGGCAGGGATGGGCCAGGATCAGCAAAACGTCCACGGCAGACCCTCCTGACAAACCGGCCGCAAACAATTGCAATGGCGGCTGAGCGAATTATCAGCCGAGATTCTCCTGAAGAATTTCCTGCAGCTTCACCATGTCTTCGACGAGCTGCGGCTCGAGTTCCGGGTTATGGAGCGCGGCGGCCGGATGGTATAGCGGCACCCACAGGATACCATGCCGTCGGACCGGTGTCCCGTGCATCTTTCCGATTGAGCCTGTTGGCTCCAGCAGGGCCTGCAGGGCAGGGCGGCCCAGAAGACAGATCGCACGGGGGCGGATAACGGCGATTTGCGCGTCGAGATATTCCGCGCAGGCCTCCCGTTCCTCGGTCTTTGGGTCGCGGTTATCGGGAGGCCGGCATTTGATGATATTGGTGATGAAGACGTCCTGGCGCTGCAGACCCGCCTCCTGCAGCAGGCGGGTCAGGAGCTTGCCGGCGTTGCCGACAAAGGGTCGCCCGGTCTTATCTTCCTGTGCTCCCGGCCCCTCGCCGATGAACATGATATCGGCATCCGGAGGCCCTTCACCGAATACAGGCAGATTGCGCTGCTTGTGCAGCGGGCACCGCGTGCAGTTGGCCACCTGGGTGGCGATTTCGTTCAGGATTTCGACGCGCTTTTGAGTGTCCTCCATGATGAATCACAGGCCATCAGAGAAGATCGGCGTCATCCAGGGCCGCACGGATCGTTTCGGTATCCTCGTCCGAAGCCGGCACGATCGGAAGACGTGTTCCGCCAACCGGAAAGCCCATCAGCTCCAGGCCTCGCTTGACACACGCCGGATTGCCGGAGGGCAAAAAGCATGCATCGAAAACGGGGGAGAGGATGCGGTGGAGAGTGGTCGCCTCCGCCACATTGCCCGTATTGTACGCCCGGATCATCTCTGAGATCCGGAAAGCATCCAGATGTGCTGCGACGCTGATAACACCGACGCCGCCGACCGATAGAATCGGCAGGGTCATGCCGTCATCGCCAGAATAGACCTCAAAGTCATCGGGCGTGGTTCTGCATATCTGTGCAATCTGGCCGATGTCCCCGCTGGCTTCCTTGCAGGCGACGATGTTGTCCACATCTTCCGCCAGGCGCACCACGGTGGAGGCCTCGATGTTCTTGCCGGTCCGTCCGGGGACATTGTACACGATACAGGGCAGATCGGTGGCCGCCGCGCAGGCCTTGAAATGCTGGTAGAACCCCTCCTGTGATGGCTTGTTGTAATAGGGCCCGACGAACATCATCCCGTCAATGGGCAGCTCCGAGGCTTTTTGTGTCAGCGCCACGGTATCGGCAGTGTTGTTGGTGCCTGGGCCGGCCACGATGAAGGCGTCCCCGACCGCCTCCTTGGTGACTTCGTACAGCTTCAGCTTCTCATCGTGCGTGAGAGTGGGGGATTCGCCGGTGGTGCCGGTAACGATGAGGCCGTCACAACCGTCATCAATCAGGCGTTTCGCCAGCTCGGCCGCCCGGTCGTAGTCAACGTCCAGATGCTCGTCAAACGGTGTGACCATCGCGGTCAGAGTGGTGCCAAAACGCGCCATGGATCACCCTCCTGTTCTCCAGAGTTCTCAAAACATAGTGAATGTCAGGGAGTATATATTTCACTAGAAATGCGCCAAGTCCTTGTGCAGCATAAAAAAAGCCCGCCTCCGGGGCGGGCTTAACGTTTCTGACTGTCGTACATATTCAGCCGATTATGCCCCTTTGGAGCATGGCTTCGGCGATCTGTACGACATTGGTGGCAGCGCCCTTGCGAAGGTTATCGGCCACACACCAGAGATTAATGGTGTTCGGGGCGGTCTCGTCGTCGCGGATGCGGCCGACGAGCGTCTCGTCCTTATACTCTTCGCAGAGGATGTCGGCCTGGGTGGGGAACTGCCGCTCGTGGATATACCTGTGACCCATCCACTCGCGCTCCAGATCGGCCTCGTCCCGCGTGGTGCCGTAATGCGGATCCTGTGTGGGCCCGTCAATAACGGTCACACCCGGCGACTGCGCCGGATCCTGCAGAATCTCCATGGCCATCTCTGCGTTCATTTCGTCCTCGAACTGGATATTCAGCGCCTCGGCGTGGCCGATTTCGACGGGCACGCGGACAGCGGTCGCGGTGACATCAATGTTCCGGTCGCCGAATATCTTCTGGGTTTCATACACCATCTTCATTTCTTCTTTGGTGTACAGGTTGTCGAGAAATGCGTCAATATGCGGGATGCAGTCCCCGGCGAGCGGGCGGCAGAACACACAGGGATCCCATTCGTCAATCCTGCCCTCTTCTGCGAACTGCCGGAGTTGGTCACACAGCTCTTCCTGTCCGCGAGCGCCCCAGCCGGAGGCCGACTGGTAAGTGGATGCGACGATGCGCCGCGCCGTGGCTGCACGATGCAGCGGCGCAAGAGCCACGCACATCTGGATGGTCGAGCAGTTTGGGCTGGCGATGAACCTTGTGTTTTCGGTCACCGCGTCCATATTCACTTCCGGGACAACGCGGGGGATATCTGGTTCAAGCCGGAAATCACTGCCGTTATCAATGACATACGCGCCGGCGTCAATGGCTGTTTGTCCCCACTGTACGGAGGCACCCTTGGCCCCCTCACGACCTGCGAAGAAGACAATGTCCATCGCTTCGAAGAGCTCTTCGCTGACTTTTCGCACAAGAACCTCTTCTCCGCCAAGCATTTCTTTACGCTCGCTGGTGGCCATGACGATCATCGGCTCGGCCAGCGGCAGCTCTCTTTCGCGGACACACTGATATATCCGGTCCCCGACCGGCCCAACTCCAACCAGCCCTGCTCTAATTTCGCCCATCAAATTCACCTCGTTGCAACTGCTGTGCACAGTGCATATTTCATCGGTTTTTTAGTCGATAAGAATCTTGTCGAGCCCGTACGTAAAGCCCGTCATGTTCTGAATCTCGCGGACCGCCAGAAGCACCCCCGGCATGAAGCATTCCCGGCTGGTCGTCTCGTGAGAGATTTTCAGCACCTCGCCGGTGCCCCCGAAGACGACCTCCTGGTTTGCCACATAGCCCGGCAGGCGGACAGCGTGAATAGGGATATTCCCGATCTGTCCGCCCCGGCTGCCTTCCACATTGTGACGCTCTGTCGGAACCACTCTGAACGGCTTTTCCCGCGCTTCGGCCATGAGTTCGGCCGTCTTCACGGCCGTTCCCGACGGGGCGTCCTTCTTGTTCTCGTGGTGTCGTTCAATGATCTCGGCGTAATCAAATGCTGCGGCGGCCTCTGCTGCAAAAGTCATCATCAGGTTGGCACCAATGCTGAAGTTTGGTGCGATCAGACACGGCACGCCCTTCGCCTCACACATCCGATCAACGGTCTTCAGATCAATTTCGGAAAAGCCCGTTGTTCCGACGACACAGGGCACCCCGGCGTTGAGTGCCGCTTCGATGTTGTCCATGACGACGGCAGGTGTTGTAAAATCAATCATCACGTCCGGTTCCGCCTGCTGCAGTGATGATGTCAGGTGCCCGCTGACTTCGATATCGGCGGCCGCGCCCGTCAGTTCCGGACAGATCTTGCCGAGCGCATGTCCAACCCCGGCCGGATCAACGGCTGCAACCAACTCCATATCATCAGCTTCGTGGAGGGCGGCTGAGACGTAACCCCCCATGCTTCCGCATGCGCCGGAGACCAAGACCCTGATAGTATTCATACGATCACCCGTCAATAGCTCAGATTCCTTCACTGCCCGGTTTGAGCTGCCGCCTTAGTGCCGAGTTTGACTGGCTTCCCGACGCTTTTAGACGGACAATAAAGGTCATGTGTCTGCAGAAATGGCAGTGTAGCAAAGAATGCCGGCTGAAGCAACACGTCGCTCCGCCGGCTGGTAGTTTAGTTTACACGGTATCCAACAGTGACGCATAAAACGGTTTCAGCCGCCAAACGAACCGACTCGGGCTGGAAGCTGTCAATTGATATTGGCTGAACGACATCAATTGCCACCTGAAACCTGCCAACGACACAGGTTTCAGGCCGAGCCACGGGGAGTTTTGTGGTGT
>JBKHJK010000189.1:0-5327 GCA_046538215.1 Armatimonadota bacterium | reverse complement strand
TTTGTGTGCTTATGGGTGGTATCACAATGGCTGTGAGGGTCGTAGTCGGATCGCAGTGGGGGGATGAAGGGAAGGGGAAGGTCACCGATCTTCTTGCTTCGGAGGCCGATGTTGTGGTCCGATACCAGGGCGGCAACAACGCCGGCCACACCGTGGTCGTTAATGGTGAGGAATACAAGCTCCACCTGATTCCTTCGGGCATACTGCACGAGGACACTGTGAGCATCATGGCTGACGGAACCGTCATTGATCCACAGTGCCTTGCGGAGGAGCACCAGGGGCTGGAGGACCGAGGCGTAACCTGTGAGAATTTGCGGGTCAGTGGCAACGCCCACGTGATCATGCCCTATCACAGGCTTCTGGACGGCCTGCAGGAGGATTCCCGGGGTGATTCGAGTATCGGCACCACCCGGCGCGGCATCGGCCCTGTCTATACAGATAAGGTCGCCCGCATGCCGCTGCCTGTACGCATGTGGGATTTGAGAGACCGCGACCGCCTCGCAGAGATCGTTGAGGGCCAGCTGGCCGTGAAGAATATCATACTCCGCGAAGTGTACGATCACGACCCGCTTGAGCCCGATGAGATTGTCGAGGAAGTCTGGCACTATGCCGAGGTGATTTCCGATCACATCTGCGACACGAGAATGATTCTCTATGAGCATCTGGATGCGGGTTCGGAGATCGTCATGGAGGGCGCCCAGGGCACCTTTTTAGATCTCGATTACGGCACATATCCTTTCGTGACCAGCTCCCACCCTGTTGCCGGGGGAGCATGCCTGGGGACAGGGCTTGCACCGACCGACATTGATGCGGTTATCATCGTCAGCAAGGTGTACAGTACCCGCGTGGGGGCGGGAGCTTTCCCCACCGAGCTGCATGATGAAACGGGAGACCTCATTCGCGAACGCGGCCAGGAATACGGAACGACAACCGGTCGCCCGCGCAGGTGCGGATGGCTCGACGGTGTCGCCCTTCGTACCTCGGCGCGTATCAATGGGGCAACCTCGATTGCGCTGATGCTTTTGGATATACTGAACGTGTTCGAAACGGTGAAAGTGTGCACCGCGTATGATATCAATGGTGAAAGATACACGATGGCGCCGTCGAACCTGGATCTTCTGGACCGCGTAAAGCCCGAATACGAGGAAGTTGGGGGCTGGCAGACCGATTTGAGCGCCTGCCGGGACTACGATGATCTGCCGGAGCAGGCGAAGACGTTCATCTCGCTGGTGGAAGAGGTTGCAGGAGCGCCGGTCAGTCTGGTGTCAATTGGGCCGGGTCGCGATGAGACCATTCGGCGGTGCAACTACTGAGAGAATCGCCGAAAATGGCCCCCGGAACGTTGACACAATGACGAAGTTGGCATATACTATAAGTACGCGCTGCTGAGGTCCGGCAGCGCTGTATGGGTTGCTTAACTGTGCCGTTAGCTCAGTTGGCAGAGCATCTGACTTTTAATCAGAGGGTCGCAGGTTCGATTCCTGCACGGCACACCATTTGATATATTGGTGGTCCCATAGTCTAGGGGTTAGGACTCCGCTCTTTCAAGGCGGCGACACGGGTTCGAATCCCGTTGGGACCACCACATAGTTTTTTCCCGGGCGGATAGTTCAGATGGCTAGAGCACATGCTTTACACGCATGAAGCCGCAGGTTCGAGTCCTGCTCCGCCCACCAGAACGCCCGATTCCCCGCAGACGCGTGCGGTATTGTGCGATAGAGTGGCCAGATAGCTCAGTTGGTAGAGCAACGGATTGAAAATCCGTGTGTCCCCAGTTCAAATCTGGGTCTGGCCACCATTTTATTTTCTCCAGTGGCGCCGTCATACATCAATGAGCTCTCCAGCCTGAGGGGGCCGACGTAGCTCAGTCGGTAGAGCGGGTCACTCGTAATGACCAGGTCACCGGTTCGAATCCGGTCGTCGGCTCCAGGCGACTCGTAATACTTGTCCTTTCGGACAGGTATTTTTGATTCTGCGCCGAAATCCATATACAAACCCACGTTCATACGACGCGACACCGGAGACCACCATGAAACCGATCTGCGCACTCATACCCGCCGGAGGGCGTGGAACGCGCCTTCAGCCACTCACATACGCCGTGCCCAAAGAACTCCTCCCACTCGGCGCATACCCCACTATTCAGCACGTGACGGACGAAGTCGTTGCGGCCGGTATCCGCGACATTATCGTGGTCACCGGCGCACAGAAGCGCTTGATCGAGGATCACCTGGACGAGCTGAAACGCCGCGGAGAAACCAGCGCGAACTTTCTGTACGTCAGTCAGGAGGAGCCCCGAGGCCTGGGCGATGCGGTCGCCGCCGGCCGCGCCGCCGTCAATGACCGTCCTTTCGTCGTGGCTCTTGGCGACGGAGTGATCCGGAGCCGGCAGGATGAGAGTTTGCTTTCTCGAATGATAGACATTTTCGATGAAAAGGACGCGGCCGCAGTTATCGGCGTGGAGCAGGTGGTGCAGGAAGAGTGCCGGAAATATGGCATCTGCGTGCCGGCCGAGGAGGATTACAGCGAAGAGGGCCCTGTCCGGCTTTGCGACCTCGTGGAGAAGCCGGAGCCCGAGAATGCCCCCAGTACGCTGGCGATCTGCGGTCGTTACATTTTTAAACCGGTCATTTTCGACTACATCGCGGCACTGACGCCGGGCAAGGGTGGCGAAATCCAGCTTACCGACGCCATCGCCGACCTCGCGCGGGCCGGCGAGCCTGTTTACGCAGTGCCCTTGAGCGGTGGGGAGCACAGGCTCGATGTGGGCAACCTCAAGACCTATTACGAAGCTGTGGCAGAGCTGGCGGCGGACGTATAGGCGGTGCTCTGGGCGACCATGGCTGCCTGACCGCTTTTATTGGGTGCTCCTGATAGGCTATAATGACACTACACTGCACCAGAAGTCGGCAGTGCACTTGATTCGGATGGGGAAGGGAGGCCGTATATGCGACGACTAAGCAGTCTCAAAGGGCTGTCGGTGATAGCAACTTCCGAGGGGGTGGACCTCGGCACCGTTGATGAAGCGATCTATGATCTCGCCGAAGGGGTCGTCAAAGGCCTTATTGTCCGCAGCGGCTCCACAGAGAAGGGAATCGACGCCGCGGATGTCGAGGTCATTGGCGCCGATGCGGTGATGGTGAAAGAGACTTCCGCCGCAAAGCCATTGTCGCAGGTGCCTGAACTCGCGGACCGACGGCGCGGTTCTGATGGCAAACCACCTGCAGTCGTCACAGGCTCAGGCCAAAAGCTTGGAACTGTGGGCGAAATCTATATTGATCCCAAAGAGAAGACGATCACCCGGTTTGAAATCTCCGGTGGTATGATCCGCGACCTCACTGACGGCACGCTCTCGTTTCCCGTTGTGGAGGGACTGACGCACGGCCGGGATATCGTGCTCGTCCCCGACGAGGTTATCACGGGGATAGACAGCGGTGAAGGTGGTCTGCGGGGGGCATGGGCGAAGGTGGCGAAGCAGCTCAAGGAAGAGTACTCGTCTGCCTCCAAACGTGCCGAAGATCTGTACAGGGAATCCACCCGCAGCGTCCAATCAGCGATGGCTGAGGCTCGTGAGCGCTCCAGGAAGTTGTCAGACACCGTGGCCGAGAAAATCGAAGAGGCCAAAGAAGCCACCGCCGAAAAAGAAACCACCACTGAAGGTGCTGCCGAGGATCTGGAGGAGCAACAGGTCACCAGTGATCCGCAGCCGGAGGCAGAGGTTGCCCAAGGAAGCGACCAGCCTCTGCCCGAAGACGCCCCACCTGAAACCGATGCGCAGGGTGATACAGACACCGAAACTGATGAAGAAACTGATACCACAACCGGGGTTGAAGAACTTGAACAGCAACAGGTCGAAGGAGATCCGAAGCCGAAAGCGGAACTTGCCGAATCCAGCGACGAACCGTGTGACGAACAGTAGGGTCCAAACACACGTCCGGGGGGCAATCACGTGAGCTGCGGCACGCTGCACTCCGATACCGTGGATGCTCTGCAGAGTCTCGATGATGTGGAAGTCCTTCTGGATGAGCCCATGGCCCGGCATACTTCCCTGTGTGTGGGAGGGCCGGCTGACGTTTTCGTGCGTCCCACTTCGATTCAGGCGCTGGCGCAGATCATCAAAGTGGCAAAGACCGCCGACACACCCACCCTCCCGATTGGTGAGGGTACGAATATCATCGTCCGGGATGGGGGGATTCGGGGGATTGTCATAGAAATCGGCGGCAATCTATCCCGGATCAAAAGAAATGGCCAGGAAGTCTCCGCCGAGGCCGGTGCGAGAATCGCCGAGCTATGCCGTCGGTGCTGTGACTGGGACCTCAGCGGCCTGGAATTTGCAGCAGGTATTCCCGGGTCGGTCGGTGGAGCGCTTGTCATGAATGCCGGAGCCTACAACGGCGAAATGGCCGATGTGGTAAAAAGTGTCGTCGCAGTGACCCGCGATGGCGACATACAGCATCTGCACCACGACGAACTGGAACTGGGATATCGGAAAAGCATTTTCCAGACCAATGGCATGGTCATAGCGAAGGCCAGCTTCGAACTGACGCCCGGCGACGGAGGCGAGATTCGCCACGCAATGTACGAGTGCCTGGAACGCCGCTGTAACCGTCAGCCCGTTTCGGGCCGCAGTGCGGGCTCAATTTTTAAGCGCCCCGAGGGTGATTATGCAGGACGTCTCCTCGAAGAAGCAGGGGCCAAAGGCTATCGGGTCGGCGGAGCGATGATATCCAACAAGCACGCCGGATTCATCGTCACCGAGGGAAACTGCACGGCCACCGATATTCTCACACTGATTGACAGCGTGCGCGAGCGGGTGCACGACAAATTCCGAATATGGCTCGAAGCGGAGGTCATGATCGCCGGTACGGATCAGAGAGCGGAACGCAAAGACGCCTGACAGGTGCTCCGGTCAGCCTCCGCCTGCAGCAAGGGAGGAACCCCATGTATTCATCACGGGTCGGACTGATGGCCCTGGTGGCGGTGGTAGCGGCCGTGGGGGTGTGCAGTGTCTGTAGCGGCACGGACCTGCCTGCGGAGATTACGTCAGATCAGAACTGGCGCTATGAAGACTCGCCGTATCATCTCACGGGCGACACCACAATCGCCGATGGTGTGACAGTCACGGTCGAAGCCGGTGTGGAAGTACTGGTGGACGGGAATTACGAGCTGCGCGTCGAGGGCCGTATGCTGGTCGCCGGGAGCGATTATTACAAGGTCTTCTTCGTGCCGGCTGAGCGGGAGGCTGTCGGGGCATGGCGCGGCATCTTTGTGACCATGGACGGACATGTGGAGATGGTTTCTGCCGTTATCCGCGGCGCCCACACCAATAT
>JBKHJK010000188.1:0-5337 GCA_046538215.1 Armatimonadota bacterium | reverse complement strand
CAGTGATACACATAGGGCTCCTCGGGCCGCGCCGGGCAGCACAGCGTTCCGGGGGTGATAGCCGGTGAGTTCAGCAGCTTGGGGAGAATCGCATCGGCACCACGCGGCGTTTCAAGCACCGGGAAGTCCCCGTCGTAATCGGCAGCATACATCCGCAGAGCCTGCCCGAGAGCGGCCAGACGGTCCGCGCAGATCGCCGCATTGGTCTCCCACTCGATATCTGTGGATTTAAGCGGTGCGTCTGTGTCGCGCATTGAGGCGAACAGAAGCAGTCCGATGACCACCAGGACAAAGACCGCTGTAATCCATCTTGCCGTCCGGCTTTTGCCTTCACCGCTCATCCTGAGATTCCGACTCCTCGGAAAGTCCGTGGATGCGCCAGGGATGTGAGAAAACGGTCGCCCGGCCTTCTCGTACAAATCCGCACAGCGTGATCCCGGCTTCCTTCGCCGAGGTCACTGCCAGGGAGGTTGGCGCAGAAACCGCAGCGATGATCCCGATGCCGACGCGGGCACATTTGCCGACGAGCTCGGAGCTCACGCGCCCCGACAGAGCCACACCGTGACGGGGCAATGACAGGCCCTCCTGCAGCGCCATCCCTATCACTCTGTCCAGCGCATTCGAGCGGCTCACGTCTTCGGCGAACACAGCCAGCTCTCCATCGGCGCCGAAGAGGCCCGCCGCATGCGTCCCGCCGGTTTGCGGAAAGATAGACTGCACTGCGGTAAGCCGGGCCGTCACCTGCCGAAGCGCATCGGCACCGATGATCAGGTGCTCGTGGCTCACCGAAGCATCACCTGTGACATCACCGTAGCTGTCGGAATCTGGCGCGGTTTGCAGTGCAATCTTCGGCGGATCCTCAGATGACACGGTAATGTCCGCAACCCGAGCCACATCTGCCACCATCCCGCTACTGACGACATGGCCGAGGGCAAGCGCCTCAAGATTGCCGGGTGTGCAGCGAAATTGTCGCACCAGCTCCCCGTCCACGTACAACAGCGCTTCTGTCTCAACAGCGAGCTTTACCGACTCCGTCACCGGCGCCCCCGCGGAGGAGGGGAGACGGGTCGCCTGAACCGTGCAGATCCGCCTGTCCTGCCCATTTTTGGCGCTCAATGCACTTCCAGCCCCTTCGCCGTCAGCATCATGTGCTCCATTGTCAGCAGTATCTCCGCCATGTATTCCTCCACGGCCTTCACACTGCCGGGAAGAGCATACACCAGGGTGTCACTGGCCACTCCTGCGATACTCCGGCTCAACAGCGCATTGGGATTATCGGCGCCGTATTTGACGCGGATCATCTCCATAATTCCCGGCACCGTTTTGTCACAAAAGGATGTCACGACATCGGGAGTAATATCGCGCGGTCCGACGCCGGTGCCGCCGGTGGTGATAATGATGTCGGCGCCCTCGTTGCGCATCTCGTGCAGCGTCCACTCAAGCTCGCGGGCCTCGTCAGGCAGGATGGATGTCTGAATATCGGTCCGCCACCGGGTTTGCTCGAAGTGTTCGTCAAGCAGGTCGCGGATGCGCGGGCCACTTTCATCCGAATATTCGCCCTCCGAGGCCCGGTCGCTGAGCGTAATGACGCGGATGTTGAGCGTCTTTGGCAGATATTCACCTGTGGCGCCGGGACGAATGACACCACCACTGAGGACGCGGCAAAAAACGCCCTCGGTGGGCATGACACATTTGCCGACCTTCTGGTAGATGGCGCAGTCGTCACCGTGACACTCCTTGCCGATCTGGGTGATTTCCAGCTCCACAGTGCCAATACGGAAGCGATCGAGGATTGACGCGGCACACAGGTCGGCGCCGCGGACGGTGAGATTCTCGGCAAATTCACCGGGTGCAACGTCAATCTCCGCGGTGCGTTCAAAACGCTCGATGCTTTCGGCGGAAAGCAGGCTCACCTGCCGGTGCCAGGGTCCGGCATGGGCGTCACCCACGACACCGTGCTCATCCACGGTCACCTGCTCGACCGGCCTCTTTACCGTGCCCTTCTGTTCGGAGATGTTGGTAGAAATGACATCAATCTCTGACATCGCTTTTCACTTTCTCCAGAAGCGTGATTTCCCCAATTTGCATACTGCTGTCAACGGCCTTGCACATGTCATAGACGGCCAGCAGTGCGACGCTGACCGCCGTCAGTGCCTCCATTTCAACGCCGGTGCGGCCGGTGCAGGCGACCGTGGCGGTGGCCATAATTCCCTCACTGTCAGGCTCCATCTGCACATCCACGTCGTCGAGGGAGAGGGGGTGACACAGCGGAATGAGCTGCGGCGTATTCTTTGCGGCCTGGATACCGGCGACCTGTGCTACCGTTAGCACATCGCCCTTTTTCATCTCGTTTTCTCTGATGAGCTCGCGCGTCTTGTCAGACAGGGAGATATGCCCCCGCGCCGTTGCGATACGTCGCTGCGGATATTTGCCGCCGATATCAATCATGCGGGCGCGTCCGTCGCCGTCGGTATGAGAAAGCCTGTGCATATTCATCCTCCGATACGTCTCATGTAACAATCTTCGCAATCGGTGCCACGCCGGGGCTTGTTTCGCACCGCCGTTTTGAGTGCCTGCGCTGCGCCGAGCTTTCGCACGCTGTAGGCCAGGTCCGAGAAAAGACAGGGCCGGATGAAGCCGTCCGCAGACAGCCGCAGGCGGTTGCAGGTGTCACACTCGCCCCCGGTGCCGCCAATGATCGTCGAAAAGGTACCTTCCTGCAGGTCCATGCGAGGGATGAACCGCACTGGCAGGTCGTTTTGCTCGCCGAAGCGAGCGACCGCCCGGGCATCCGGCTCGTCCGCGCTGTCCTCCACCACGCAGTTGAGCTTCACCGGCTCCAGGCCCGCTTCCCTGGCGGCACCAATGCCCGCGAGGACCTGGCTAACATCCCCACCACGGGTGATGTAGCGGTAGCGCGGGGGGGAGATGGCGTCGAGGCTGACGTTGACGCGCTGCAGTCCGGCGTCTGCGAGGGGTTGGGAATACTCCTGCAGGAGAATCCCATTGGTGCTCATGCACAGGTCTTTGATGCCTTCCACGCCCGCCAGCATTTGTACCAACCGCACGATGTCCCGCCTGACAAGCGGCTCCCCGCCGGTGAGGCGGACCTTGGTAACGCCCAGCGCGGCGGCCTCCACAACCACATCAAGAATCTCCTCGTATGAGAGGATTTTGTCCTGCGGCAGCAGGGTGACGCCCTCTGCAGGCGTGCAGTAGCGGCACCGGAGGTTACAGCGATCGGTGACCGACACGCGCAGATAGTTGATTTCTCGGCCGAAGCGATCTTTCATGGCAGGCGCATCAGCAGTGGCAGAAAATCAACCCGCTCACCGGCCGGAAGCTCTGTCACCCCCTCCGGTATTGAGAAGAAACCGTCGGCGTCGCTAAGGGCAAGCAGGTGTGCGGAGCCGTGATATTCCACCGGCCACAGCCGCATTTGGTGGTCGATCCGGCCAGGAATATATCCCCTGCGGCCGCCCTTCTTGCGCGTGAACTTGCACGCCAGCGGGACCGACAGTTGCCGCAAATCCGGCTGCGCACCGCTCATCAAACGCGCGGCGCGTAAGACATGTAGATGAAAGGTGAGATACACCGACACGGGATTGCCCGGAAGGCCGAACACCGCCTTTTGCCCGCCCGACGCGAAGGTCATGGGCTTGCCGGGCTTCACCGCAACCCGGGTGAAGTGCACGGTCAACCCGGAGTCCTCCATGGCCTCGATGACGAAATCGAACTCTCCCATCGAGACGCCACCGGACAGCACCACGATATCGGCCTGCGTCAGCGCCTGTTTTATTGCATCCGCAATAACCTCCCGCTCATCACCGACGGAGACATCCGTCACCACCTCGAGGCCGTTCGCCTCAGAGAGTGAGCGCAGCGACGGGCCGTTGGCGTTCATGATCTTTCCGGGCTGCAGCTTTTCCGGGTCATCCACAATTTCTTCGCCGGTACATATAATGGCGATGCGCGGCTTTCTTACGACCTCGACCTCAGTCACCCCGCATGAGATCAGGTTGGCGATGTCGTGCGGAGAAAGCCGCGTTCCAGCGGGCAGGATCACATCCCCTGCGGCGGTATCTTCGCCCCTGATGCAGATGTTGCTGCGGGAGGGGTGGCGGTGCACGTGGATGGTGTCGCTGTCACGCTCGGTGTGCTCCACCAGGATGATCTTTTCCGCCCCTTCGGGCACCGCCGCACCGGTCATTACGGCGACCGCCTCACCGGGGCTCAGTGTCGTCTGTGGCGTGTCTCCGGCGGCGACGGTTTCCACGAGCGTATACGTATCCCGCTCATCGCCCATCACCGCGTATCCGTCCATCGCAGACTTGTTGAATGGCGGCAGGTCCAGGCGGGACGTCTGATTGACCGCCAATACGCGGTTGTAGGCGTCCTGAGTTGCCACAGTCGTCGCGGGAAGCCTGATGCCCGAAAGCTGTTCATCAATGGTCTGCAGCGCTTCAGCGAGTGGTATCATGCTGTTTCTCCCCCGTCACTGTCATACATCTGTGCAAAGCGTTCGTCGGCGTAGCGGGCAACGTCGCTGTTCAGGCGGTGGAACACTTCCAGCAGATGGCGGCCATGGTGGGTGAGCTCTGAGCCTCCGCCGTCTGCTCCACCGGAGTGGCGGGACATGAGCCTGCTACCAAGCCGCCGTTCCGCCTCATTGACCAGGCCCCACGCGTGGCGGTAGCTCATGGAGGCGGCGTCTGCAGCGGCACGGAGGCTGCCGAGCTTGCGGGTCCCGTCCAGCAGGTGGGCGAGACCCGGACCAAATGCCCGACGCCCCGCGATTTCGAACCACACCTTGGTGCGCACGGCCGGACGGTCAATACTGAGAAATTGCGCCTGTTTGTGCAGGATTTCAGCAACCTCCTCGCACAGCTCCGTATTCTCCAGCGTCCCCTCCAGCACGCTCTGCCAGTCACCCTGTGATGCTCCCGACTGGATGTGAATGTCAGATTGTGCCCGCAGGGTGTCCGCGTCATCACGCACATCGGTCTGATCGGCGATAGGGCCGAGGTAAATAATGATGTCACCCTCGCCGGTGCGGGCGTGAACGTTCGATTCGATGATGACGTGTTCGCAACGGCCGGCCTGTTCGTCGAGAAATTGGCAGAGCCTTTCTTCGTCATGAAAGAAGTTCGGGTGCTTGTCAGGGGCTCTGTCACCGTGCCCGAGCTTCGCATACAGCGCTTTCGGGAGCAGATCCACCAGTCGTTGAGCCAGGTAGGTCTTCCCAACGCCCCGTCCGGCTCCGCAAATGACCCACAGGACACTCATCCAAAGCACCCCAGGCTGCAGTGTTTGATCTTGATATCGAGCGTGTTGCAC
>JBKHJK010000187.1:0-5341 GCA_046538215.1 Armatimonadota bacterium | reverse complement strand
CCCTTACATATCCCAGTACTCGTTGATCTCGTCCTGGTAGGCACTAATCTTGCCGCTTTCGACATCGGCGGGGCTGACGGGCTCGCCGAGCGCATCGGATTCGTACAGCGCGAACGAAAGCGACTTGGCCTTCAGCGCATCGGTGGCATCCAGCTCCGGGTCACGCCCGTCGGCGACCGCCTCGACGAAATCCCAGCATTCGTTGGTGATACCGTCATCGAAGCCGTACGGGAACAGTCGCTGCTTTTCGTCCTCATCGAGCTGCTGCATGTACTGCTGCTCCAGCTCTTCCCACGGGATCTGCACACCGCCTTCGAGCATAATGTCCGCGCCGAACTGGAAGGCGTGCATCCACTCCTGCTTATCCGTCAGGGAGCCCTTCTCACCGTAATACACGCCGCGCTTTGATTCATCACCTTCGGCGAGGCGGCTCCACGACCAGTGACCGATGAGACCGCTTTCAAAGACCAGTGTCGCCAGCCAGCCGGATTCGACATCAACATTGCGGCGGCCGAGGTCGGGGGCGTCGATTTCCGGAGTGTCATCTACCCGCAGCCAGCAATAGACCTCTTGCACGGGCCCGAACATGTACAGCATCATATCGGAGAAATGCACGCCACCGTCCAGGATCTGCCCTCCGCCGCCCAGCAGCTTGATGCCCCGCCAGGCCATCTTGTAGGTGTCCCAGTCGAATGGGTGGACGCCGAAGACTTCCATCGAAAACATCCGCGGCTCGCCGATTATCTGTTGGTCGTGAACCGCCCAGTGCACCGCGCGAGGGCCCCTGCACCGCCTGATCTGCTCGGCAGTGGCAATCATCGCTCCGCCCTCCTCGGCGGCCTCCATCATCCGCCGGGTGGCCTTCACGGTGATACCGCACGGCTTTTCGACCATCGTGGCAACCCCCCGCTGAAGGCCCGGGATAGCCGTGGTGTGGTGGTAGGCGTGGGGGGTGCAGTTGTCAATGGCGTCGAGGTCCTCGGCCTCGAGCATCTCGTCTATAGACAGATACACGGTTGGCTCCATGCCGGCGTTTTCTTTCAGAAATTGCGCCATATCGCCGGCGGTGTCCTCATTGGTGTCACAGACGGCCGCGAAGTTGAACCGGTCGTAGCCAGCCTCTACCAGCCGCGAATATCCCGCCGCATGAGAATGTGCGATCCCGCCACAGCCGACGAATGCCATTTGCACTGTATCCGGCATGATGATGCCTCCATTGTTACGTCGTCTCTGTAGTCAGTAGCAGTTTCCACACTCTCGTGATGAAACCTGCCCCGGCGTTGATTTCAAGGGATTGGTGTGTCAGCGGGGAAATGAACGATACAACTCGAAACGGTCCGACACACCATCAGTCTGACATTTTTACATCTCGATAGGGGTGTTGACATGCGCAAGCCACTGCTCATTATCTTTCTTCTGGGTTTGATGGCCGGGCACGTCCTGGCGATCAACGACACGCTGCCGCAGATGAAGGAGATGCACTTACAGACGGCGCTGGTGACCGACGGGGAGCCTGCGTGCTTCATCGCGGCTCCTGACACGGACGTGTACCGGGCGGCCGCCGAGCAGCTAAATTCGGCGCTGCAGCAACAGCTTGGTGTCAGCATCCCCATCGTCCCCGCCGACCAGGTGGACGAAAAGCACCTGGAAGCAGAAAACTGCATCGCCCTGGGGCTTTTTCCATTCAACCCGGTGGTGGAGACGCTGTATATCCGGGAGCTGGTGGACTGTGACTATTCCTGGCCCAGCGGCGAGGACAGCTACGTCGTCCGCACCGTGCACAACCCCTGGCTGAGTGGCACGAACGTGGTGTTCATCGGAGCCGCACAGGAGGCCGGGATGCAGGCCGCCTTGGAGCGCTTCATCGAAATCGCCGCCGAACGTGAGGGCGTTTTGGAGCCGATTATTGAGATCAATGACGCCGATGCGCCGACGGTGCCGGAGGGCGAGGACCTGCAGCGAGAGCACGATTTGATCGCCTCAGAGACCTCCTCACGCTCAATGGGAGGCACGGCGGCCTCGTACTGTGACCGGTATTTCCACACGGGAGAGCCGGTGTGGGCGGAGCTTTTCATCCACGCCATGCAGAAACTCGATGAGCTGCAGGCAGAGGAGGGCGCCGCCGATGATGTGCGCAGTTGCCGCTATATCTTCATGAAATGGGACCGCACCGAGGAGGGGCCCGCTTTTACCCAACAGCAGCGGCAGGAGCTGTCGAATATCTTCTACCGCTTCGCCGGGCGCCTCAAATACGCCAACACGACGGTCAGGCCATCCGAGACCCCCCACGGCAACAACTGGAACGCGACCGGTGCGGCCTTTGCGGCCATGTATTATTCTCGCTACTACCCGGACCTGCAAATCGGCAAAACCCTCATGGACAACATGGACACCTACTATGAGCCCAATATGGTCAACTGGAAAGTTAACGAGGACTGCCCGGGATACGGGAATATTACTCTGACCGGCAATTACAAGTGGGCGCTTCACCGCCCGGATATGCGATATATTGAGAATGACTGCCTGAAAAAGATGGCCGACTACGACATGCTGATTACGAACAACTGCGGCAACGTCTCGGGCTTTGGTGACGCTCACGGCCTGCACGGCAAGTACCTCGTCAACGCCTATCCTCTGTCGTCGTGGATGTACAAAGATGGCCGGTACCTGTGGTGGTGGGAGCATTTTGGTGGCTCACCGACGCGCTTCTGGACTCCCGAAGAGGTGCTGCCGAGGGAGCGTCCGAACGATCTGCTGGGGGTGACAAGGGCCCCGCTTGCGGAATGGATATACGAGCGGACCAATTATGAACAGACTCGCGAATTCCCCCGCTCCGAATGCTTTGACAAGGTGTCTTTCAGGGACGGTTTCTCTGAAGATGACGCCTACATGTGCATAAGCGGCTTCTGCTACGGCTTTCACTCTCACCCGGACGCAAATGCCATCATCAACTACTCCGATGAGGGCAGTACCAGGTTGTATGACGACGGATACATGATCCCGACATTGCGGGAGCACAACACCTGCATCATCGTCAAAGACGGGTGGGCGGGGCGAACACCGGAGCTGGCGCAGGTCACTGCCGAGGCCGATTTTGAGGATATCGGCTTTTTCGAATCGCGCCTGGACAACTACAACGGGGTGCGCTGGGACCGCTGTGTCATCTGGCCGAAATCCCGCTATTTCTTCGTCATTGACGACCTGCGTGCTAACGAGCCGGGGCAGTACGCCTTCCAGAATATCTGGCGGGCACTCGGCAACACCCGACTGGAGGACCGCCGATGGATCAGCGAGGAGGGTTCTTCAGCCTTTAATCTCGTCGCCGCCTCCGACGCCGCGCTGTCGCAGAAGCAGTCGGCGGGGACGTCGCTGAATGCAAAGCCGTTCCCCATCAACCAGGCGCGAGCACTGGTGGAGGCAGGTGGTGGCGACCTCCGGCGGGGTGAAAGCTACCAGTTCGCAAATCTGTTCTATACGGTGAAAAAGAGCGACGACGCCCGCAAAGTGGCCGCCTGGCGCATCGCCGACACCACCTGGGCGATTGACGATGATGGAACTCCGACAGTCGCAGGAGTGAATCGCACGACCTCGGTCCCCGGACTTGTTGTGGAGGCAAAGGCCTTTTACATCACATCAGAGACGCTCGCCGCTGCTGGAGCCGAACGGATCCGGGCGCGCGGGCCGTTGATGAGAGCAGACAGGCCGGTGGATATTTCCCTGGACCTCGCCTCCGGTGCGGCGGTCGTGGCGGCGAGGAAGGCCACGAGTGTCACCTACCAGGCCTCCGACGGTGAGAAAACCCTGCAGATTGACGCAGGCCGTCACGAGGTGCAGATGCGACCACTCGACCCAGGCATGCAGAATCTCATCACAAGGGGTATCCACACCGCGGTTGCTGATGCCCGGATGGAAGCTGGCCAGGAAACGCCCGAACCGGCCGAGCGGGGAATCAAAAAGCTCTGGGAATACACCGACTTCGCCGTCTATAAGAACTTTGCGATGGACCCGAAAACCGCCATTGAGGTGAACAGGACCCACATGGAGCCCTCGGAGGCGGGGTACGCGGTTGGTGATCCGCTGGATATACTCCATCCGAACGGCAACGTCATGTTCAAAGACGGCGAGACGGTCACCGTGGAGATCACGCTGGCCGAACCCGCGAAACTGGATCAGATTGTGGTGTATTCACGGCAGCTTAAGACCTTCAACGGGGGGTGTGGTGTCAGCAAGCTGACGGTCACGGTGGACGGCAAATCGTTTGGAGAGCTTACGATTGACGATCCGCTGCAGAACGCAAAAATGGCCTACGCAATCGAGCCCAAAAAGCCGGTGGAGGGGCAGCACGTGCGGGTTGCGGCGGTTCCATATACGCCCGATCATAACGTCTATATCGATTCTATCGCCCTCAACGGCACCGGCTCGAAGGAGGACCTCGCCACCAGCGGCTTCCAGATGAACGCCATGCAGACGGCTGATGTTGACGGTGACGGGCGTGATGAGACCTTCGCCGCCGGGACCGACCGGGCCATCCACGCGGTCAGCGCCGATGGGACACAGATGTGGAAGTATCCCGCCGATGGCGTGCTGAATGATCTGAGCGTCTTCAAATCCACCGAGGACGGTGAATATCAGATCGCCGCGGCGTGTGAGGACCACCAGCTTTATTCCGTGAGGACTGACGGGACGGAGAACTTCACCATCATGCCCCCGCCAAGGACCTACGCGAGGCCCGGCTACCGGGGGGTGAAGCCGTTCACAGGGCGGCTCACGGTGGTCGAGAACACCGATATCGAGGATGATGGCGAGCGCGAGATCATCGTCGGCTCCGCCAACTGGCGGTGCTACGTGTACAACCACGACGGCTCGCTGCGCTGGGATGAGGTGTGCTGGGCGCATACTCCGACATGTGCGGACTCCTGCGATCTGGATGGCGACGGGCGCCGGGAGATCGTCATGGGCAACAGCTACACCCGCGCGGTGGTCTATTCGCCGGATGGTGAAGTGATCGGCAGTGGTGGCGGCAGCGGCCACGCAGGGCCAACGGACCTGGCCTGCGTTGATGTCAACAGAAACGGGAAAGGCGAGATCATCGTTGGTGACCGCGCCGGAAAGATCTGGTTCCAGGAGTGGAAGGGTCGGGACCTGCCCAGCTACGACACCGGAGCCGATATCGCCGCCGTCGCTGTCGGCGATATTGACGGTGATGGCTCACTGGAAACCGCCATCACCTCCAAAAACTACCTGCTCTATTTGTTCGACGCCGACGGAAAGGTGAAATGGCTCAAGAACCTGTACGATACCGGCAGCGACATCGCGATCGCCGATGTCACCGGGGATAAGG
>JBKHJK010000186.1:0-5343 GCA_046538215.1 Armatimonadota bacterium | reverse complement strand
AAAGCCCCATTCCACCCCGTGCTTTTGCGCGATCTCCTCCCACCCCGCCTCTGCATGATTGATAGTCAGATAATCCTCACACAGCTCTCGGGGGTACATGTCCATTCGCCCGTCAATGAAGACGCGATATTTGGGATAAAGCCGGTGTATCATGTATCCGCCCCACCGCATGGGGTTGTACATGTTGCCCTCCAGGTCGTGATCGTTCGCCCAGGTGGCAAGCTGGACCGGGTAGATATTCTCGTGGATCACGCGCTTGGCCCCGGCAACGCGCGAAATACCCAGCAGGCCGACAAAGAATATGACCGCAAGCATCACCGGAACAAGACGGTGGGGAGCTGTTTCGCTGTCCGGAGACCAGCCCAGAAGAGAGGGCGAAAGCTGCCGCAGGGGTGCCGAAGCCAGGGGAATCGCGATATAGGCGATAACCACGGCCGACTGCATGTCCGACCGCTGCCACCGAAGCCCCATCACCAGCATCAACAGGACCACCGAGATTTCAAACGGCGTCGCTCTCCGCCACTCGACAATGGTAATGGCGCTACCGGCGAAAAGGATAATCGCCAGAGAACTGCGACCCAGCGAGCCCAGGTCGGGCGACTGCCATTCCTGAATCACCCCGGCGTGCCACGCCAGCGGACCGCCCGGCAGATACTGCAGCGGATAGATCAACATACGTGGCCCGATGGGATTGATGCAGCATGCGGCCAGCACCGCCGCCGTCACGCCCGCCGCCTGCAGGAGACCGCTTTTGTCAAAACAAAACTCCCACGGGTTTTCAGGGTCCGCCAGGAAGGATTTCTGAGCGGCCCATATCCCCACAAACGCCAGCCCCACCAGGAAGCTGGCGTGCATATTCACCCACAGCAAAAAAAGCGGCGGCAGCAGCCACTGCGCCCACGGATCTCGTCGGCTGGCCCTGGCTATGGCAATGGTCGCAAGAAGAAACATCGGCAAAAGCAGGTGCGGGCGACAGGTGATCGTCGGCATGCTGGCCGAAGCAACCAGCGGGATGACGGCGGCCATCAGCAGATACGATGACTTCCGGCGCAAAAGCAGCAGCGCGAGAAGCCCCATATTCGCCACGGCCAGAAGCATCCGCAGGCCGATCATGCCCCGCTCTTCGGCCAATTGGTAAAATCCGGCCTGCACGACTTCAAAAAGCCACTGCTGCGGTGGCCGGAAGCCCCCGGGGTTAGTGTGTGAATAGATGTCATGCAGGCGCACGGAGGCATTGCTGATGGTGTCCAGGCCCTGCTGCAGGTGCCACCATACATCGTAACTGCGCAGGTTCCCGCCACCGATGAGCAGGCCGATCTCCACCGCAAGGAGCATGATCACAAAGCTGTAGATGTTTTTGTGTTTCATGAAGCGCTCCGCTCTACCTCACCGCCTGAATCTGTTCCACGGCGGTATCAATGAGCACATCAACCGACTCCGGCTTCAATCCCAGCGGGCGCGGCTGGGGTGTCCACGAATACAGGAAGCTGCGCTCCACCTCGTAGCCGCCGTCAGCGTGTTCGCCGCGGGAGGCGACATAGCAGCGGAGCAGGTTGCTGTACCCGAGTGTCCACAGCTTCGTGTCGGGAAATTGCTGTTTCAGCTCCAGGCCGTTTCCGACGCAGATTTCTCCGCCCATGGCGCAGATGATGAGCCCGCCGATATTCAGTGCCTGCACCTCGACAGGGAGCACTGTGGCGAGCTCGCCATGCTCTTCAATGGTTTTGCGAGCGGCCTTTGCCCATTTCTTCTCCCATTTATTCCCGTTTTCCAGCGCCCGCATTTCATCTTCGTCCATGGGATCGCGGGCGGGAAGATCCGCCATCGCGCTGGAGGCCGCAAGCGAATCGCCCAGCGGTTCCGGAGTGCCACAAAGCGCCGCCTGGACGGCCCGGCCCAGCTCGTGCCCGATTTCGTACACCGTCTCCAGTGGCCCCGAGGCAAAGCGCCGGTTCGCAATATTCCGCGGCTTCACATCACCACCACAGCCCTGCAGGAATATTGGCACCGCCGTCTCGTAATCGCTGCGGATAACGTCGCGCGCCGGTCCGGGGAAATCTGTGCCGAGCTTCTGTCCGCCCATGGTCGTCGGGTGGCAGGCGTACGAAAACAGCACAGCCCGCACCTCGCGATCGGGGCTGAGAACGCGCAGGACCGGCACATCCATGTCTATGGGCTTTTCGGGAGTCGGCAGCATCCCTGCAGGCTCGTCGTCCTCCGGCTTGCGGCGCCGGTTGATGCCCAGGGTACAGGGCGCGATGCTGTAATCCAGCTCCGCATCCTGCAGATCCACCACCGCCTCCTCCAGCAGGCCGTCGAGAGTCTCCTGCAGCCACTGCAGATACTCCTCGTCAAATTTACGAATGGATCCACGCACCTTCCGCACCGCCGGGCCGCAGTGGGTGTGCGAGCAGTTGACGAGCATGGCCTCGGGCTCAATGCCCAGCTCGGCGGCCTTTTCGCGAATCGGCACCAGGAAAAACTCGTCTATACCGACCAGGTCCAGGGCCATGATGCCGACGCGGGTGTCTCCGCTTTCAAAAACAACGACGGAGGCTTCCAGGTCGTTGTATTTCCCATCAGATGGCTCCGTGCGGGCGGCGAAGCCCGTCATCCAGATGGGGTTCTCAGGCGTTATGATGCTGTTGGCAATTCCAATTTTCATTGTCGCGGCTCCTTAATCAGTCAGCGAGCGTGCTGCCTCGCACGCCGTATCAACAAGTATTGTTTCTGCCTCAGGTGCAAAACCGAGGGGCTGCGGATCGGGCCAAATGGTGTCGGCAAAGCTCCGCACGCCCTCGTAATTGCCCCATTCGAAGGCTTCGGCGGGGGCCAGATAGTCCCAGCCGCCGTTGGTGTAGCCCAGTGTCATCACACGCATATCCGGCAGCCTGCTTTTGATCCCCAGGCCGATTTCGACACACGTTTCACCGGCGGTGCCGATGAGATAGATGTCCCCGATACGGAGAACCTGCACCTCGATAGGGAGGGTGTCAATAAGTGTCTCGCCGCGGTCGTAGATTTCCTGTACGGCTTCTGCCCAGCGCTTTTGAAACGCTGTTCCCTCCCGTGCTTCAGCCAGCTCCCGTTCGGTGGGCTGGTGGTCGAAGGGAAGCTGGGCGGTTACGTCCGCAGCCGCGAGGGTCTCACCGACGGGCTGTGGCTCTCGGCAGAGGGCGCCGAAGACCGCCCTGGCGATTTCATGGCCCACCTCCGCGACCTCCGCGATTTCCGCACCCTGAAACCTCTTTTCGGCATTCACCACGCGCGGCTTCACATCACCGCCGCAGCCCTGCAGGAAGACCGCCGTGCTTCCCGGTATCTTCCCCTCAATATGCTGGCGGGCGAAGCCGGGGTAATCCGGGCCGATGAGGTATCCGCCGGTGGTGGAGGGGTGGCAGGCGTACGAAAAGATGAGTCCGCGGACCTCGCCATCGGGGGTGAGAACGCGCAACACCGGCACATCCAGATCAATGGGGCGGTCCGGATTGGGCAAAAGCCCGCTTTCGCCCTTTCTGCGCCGGTTGATGCCCATGGTCGCCGAGCCGACCGTATAATCCAGCGTCGCCTCCTGAAGATCGTCAACCGCCTCCCCGACCAGCGCACAGAGCCGGTCTTTGAGCCACTGCAGATATTCCTCGTCAAATTTCCGCACGTGGCAGCGGATCCGGGTAACCGCCGGCCCGCAGTGGGTGTGGGAGGTGTTGATCATCATCGCATCGGGAGCAATACCCGCTTCCTGTGCGGCCTCCCGGACGGGTACCAGCAGAAAATCATCCACAGCCAGCACATCGAGCGCCATGAAGCCGACGCGCTGAGACCCGTTGTCGAAGACCACCGCGGTCGCAGTGATGTCGTCATAGGCCCCTTCCGATTTATGCTCCCGGGAGCGAAATCCCGACATCCAGGTGGGACCGTCGGGCGTGATCATCGCACGGGCGATTCCAACTTTCATCTTAGATGCTCTCCTCAGGCTATTTCGCGGACAATACGCTCGATGGCGTCCAGCATGATCTGCTCGGAATCGTCTGAAAAGCCCAGTGGCTGCGGATACGGCCAGATGGTGTCGGTGAAACTGCGCTTGACCTCATAGCCCTCCGTGTAGCCCTCTTCCGTATGGGCGGATTCGGGCGCGAAGTAGTCCCACCCGCCGTTGGTGTAGCCCAGCGTCATGACGGTTTGGTCGGACAGGCGCTCCTTGATATGCATCCCGACCTCCACGCAGACCTCGGCGGCAATGCCCACGACGGTCAGACCGCCGATATCGAAGACCTGCACCTCCAGGGGGTGCTGGTAGGGCAGCCTATGGCCGGCTTCCCAGAAGTCTCGCACCGCATGAGCCCAGACTGTGCCCCTGTGGCCCCTGTCGGCCTGCTCCTCGACATCTGCCTCGGTGGGCTGGTCGGTGAAGGGGATCTGCACGTACTCGCTGTCTGCCGCGACTGTATCGCCAAGCGGCTGCGGCGTGCCACACAAAGCTGCCATGACCGCCCGCCCCAGCTCATGGCCCAGCTCCTGAATAACCTCCAGCGGACCGGAGGCGAATGAGCGAGTGCGGGGGTCGAGATTGCGGGGCTTGACATCCCCACCACAGCCCTGCAGAAACCCGGTCTTGCAGTCCGCCAGCTTCTGTTCAATATATTCACGGGCAAACCCGGGGAAGTCCGTGCCGATTTTAAATCCGGAGATGCCGCTGGGGTGACAGGCGTACGAAAACAGGAGCCCGCGAACGGTGCCGTCCGGCTGCAGCACCCGCAGAACCGGCACATCCAGGTCAATCGGCTTGTCCGGATTCGGGAGCAGGCCGGAGTCGCCGGCCCTGCGACGGTTCATTCCCATGGTGCTGGTGCCGACGCTGTAATCCAGCGTGGCTGGCTGAAGATCATCAACGGCCCCGGAGACCAGGTCACACAGTCGGTCGCGACATTCAACGAGATATTTCTCTGTGTAGGCGCGCATGAAGCTGCGGCACGGTGTCACATTCGGCGCGCAGTGGGTGTGTGAGGTGTTGAGCATCATGTTTTTGGGCGGAATCCCGGCATCCTGCGCCGCCCGGCGGACCGGGACCAGGAGATAATCATCCACCGCCAGAAGGTCCAGGGCCATGATCCCCAGCCGCGTGTCGCCGTCGTCAAAGATCACGCATGTGCCGGTGATCGGATTGTCTATGCCCTCCGAGGGCCGGTCTCCCCGCGCCCCGAAGCCGTCCATGATCACCGGATAATCGGGTGTCAAATCAACCGTACAGATACCGACATCAACCATGAGACCCCACTCCCTCGGCGACAGATCACGATTTCCCACGACGATGAGAGCTATTTCGTCTGCCGCAGGAGTTAACCC
>JBKHJK010000185.1:0-5364 GCA_046538215.1 Armatimonadota bacterium | reverse complement strand
ACCATACGCAGCTTGCATACCCGAGTGGGTGAAATGGAGCTCGCAGCCAGCGCCATCGCAGGGCAACCATGCCGATGGTCCCCAGAAACGCAATGCCCATGGTGAGGGCGCGGTTGACATCCATCCCTCCTGCCTGGTCCACGATGTTGGACGCGGATCGCCACTGCCGCATCGCCGTCTGTACGTGATAGCCGCCGGCTGTTCGTTCGCCGCCGTGAAGCAGGGTGGCGCCATACTCGTAATAAGAGCCGAGAACCAGCGGATATGCCATCACGCAGCCGAGCACGAAGGCAGCGATCATCACGGGGGGGATGATCCTATCCCGGAGATTCACGCGCCTGGCGAGTTCCTCATTTTCGGCGTGATAGGCGCTCATCGAACCCAGATACCCGCGGGCGATAAAGTTGTAATTGTGGAGTATCGCCAGACCTCCCCAGTGCTGGCCGGAGACGAGCGTTTTCGTTCCCAGCAATTGTTGCACGTGTTCAGTAAACTTCGGTGCAGGCCCCCACATGGTGGGTACTCCGGCCTCGGTACGAATTCGGGCAAATACAAAGCTTGATACGAACATGAAGAAGAAATATAGCAGGCTGTAGGTCCAGGGAAGCCCCATCCGATTGGACCAGATCACCAGCGCTGCAAAGCCCCCGATGGCTCCAAAGAGCGTCCACCGGTACGGCATCGGCTCGTTGGAATCGTCAATGCTGGGATCACCGGTGAATGCCTTGCGGGCGATCTTCGCCAGCTCGTCGCGCCCCACCCAGAACAATACCACTGCCAGGCCTGCATAGGCCCCCGCAGATTGTGCGAAGTTGAAGGGGAAGCCCGGCGCCGCCGTCACACCGAACATCTCTGCAAAAAAGCGCATGACGAAAATCAGCAAATAGAAAAACCAGCCCGAAAAGAGTATGTCCAGGGGAACGAAATACGCCAGGCCGATGACCTGTGGCCGATGAAAAAAGCCGATATTGCGGAAGACAGTCCACGGGTGCTCGGTAAAGATACTCTGAAAAAAGTATGACCGGTCAGTCAATGCGATCACCGAAGGATCGTAGGCGTGTGCGATGTTCATCAGGTGATGCAGAATGACAAGGCCGCACCCCAGCCATACCAGCCGGTTCTGGAAGAACGGAACTTTCGATCCGGGAGCCTCCCGCTCTATCACGCTCAGGGGGATGAAAAGCAGCGGGTAGCGCAGTCGCTCATTTTCAGACCACTGCTTTCGAAACAGCGTCACAATACACATGCTGGTGAAGAAAACGAGGAGCAAAAACACCGACCAGATAGCCAGCGGATACAGCCACGGTCCCCACGGTACTGCGCCGGTGACACTTCCCTCGTACATCATCCGCACCACTTCTGAGTCCTGCGGGTGCATCCACCCGGGCATGGCCTCCGCCAGCATCGCCATGTTGTTCGTCGGCTGATCGTAGTAGGCGGGAGCGGTGGCGTAGGTGAACATCAGCTCGGTAATTCCGAAAGTCACCGGTGGAATCGCGATGACCAGCACAATAAAGATGAAGACGAGCTCTTTTTTGCTCAGGGCTGCGCCGGTTAAGCGTTTAAACAGCGGTGCCAGCGCAACGAGGAGTATCAAGCAGAAAATCGCGGGAACGGGGGGAACAGAGAGCAGGTACACCGGTGCGTAGATGATCCCCGGGGCCTGCACAAGGCTCGCCTGGTGCATCCAGAATATCGCCGGGATTGCAAGAATCACTGAGAGTATGCCAGAACGCAGTGTCACGTGTACAGGACCTTTCCTTGAGCGAAATTGGACCGCTACGGTGCAGCCTCTGCAATACACACAAAGTTTGGAGCGGGAAGCGCCCCAAACTGAGTGCATTTGACTCGCCGCTGCCTGACCATCATAAACCGTTCTCTGCCGGTGAGGGAAAATCCTCCCTCACAGCGAAACTTGGTAATTCTTAGGAATAATGAGACAGGTTCACAGGGGTTGCAGCAGGAATATATGCCACAGAATCATCATTTCGAGGCCAGGGATGGATTATGCGAGATGTCATAGAGATGTGGCGCAATACCCGAATGGTCGTACTGGTGGCTTTGAGTGCCGCGATATATGCCGCCATTCTCATTCCCTTCAAAGCCATTCCCATCATTCCGGGGATTACTGAAATCCGCCCCGCCAACGCCGTGCCAGTGGTCTGCGCGTTTCTCTTCGGACCGGCTGCGGCGTGGGGCTGTGCGATGGGGAATCTCATCGGTGACTTCTTCGGCACCATCGGCCCCGGAAGTCTTTTCGGCCTTATTGGAAATTTCCTGCTGGCCTATCTGCCGTATCGTGTATGGGTGGTCATCAGGGGGACGCAGGAGCCGACCGCAAAGGGCCGCGATTTGCCGGTGATGGTCCTGGGACTGGTCATCGGCAGTGCGGCGTGCGCCATCGTCATCGGTTTCGGTGTGGATCTTTTAGGCATCGCCCCGTATATGGTGGTGACAACGATCATCACCTTCAACAACCTGCTCATCGGGGTGGTTCTGGGGCTGCCGCTGGTTGCACTTTTGTATCCCAGAGCTCGGCGCTGGCGGCTGACGTACGGGCAGATCATGAACGAAAGAGACTACCGCGCTCCGGCTGTATCGTCCGTGGCTGGTGTGGGATTGCTGCTGGTATCCCTCGCTGGCGCGCTGGCGGCCATTGACCAGCGGGGAGTTTTTGCAACTATCGGCCAGCACGTGGGGCTGATCGGACCATCGGCCGAGGCGGGACCCCTTTTCGTCCCTCCGGAGATGTCGCTGCGGGAGTTTGGCGGCTGGTGTTCTGGCGCCATTGTGTTTGCCTCGGTATTCATGGCCCGGCTGTGGTGGGGGCGCAAACGCCTGGAAGAAGCGGCGGGCGAGATGGGCGGGGTGCAAACGGCGCCCGAGATCGCTCTGAGCGATCTGAGTTTCCAGTATCCAGACACAGAGGCGCCCGCGCTGTCGGCGATCACCGCGCGGCAACACGGCGGCACCACCCGCTATTTGATGGGGCGCACGGGTGCCGGGAAGTCAACACTTGCCCTCTGTCTGAATGGAATCATCCCCAATGTCCAGCCTGGCGATTACTCCGGCGGTGTCAGCGTCGGAGGAATAGACCCCGCACAGTGGCCTGTCAACCAGGTGTCGGAGGTCGTCGGGATGGTCTTTCAGGATTTTGAGTCCCAGCTTTTCTGCAGTGACGTGGAGCTGGAGGTTGCCTTCTCGCTGGAAAATCGCGGCGTGGATCGAAAAACGATGCGGGCGCGGGTGGATTACTGGATGAAGGAACTGGAAATCGAAGAGCTCCGCGACCGCGATCCGAGTACCCTGTCTGGCGGGCAGAAACAGAGGCTGGCACTCGCGGCTGTCATGGCCTCTGAACCACCGGTCGTGGTGCTGGACGAGGCGACGACCGACCTCGATCCCATCGGCGCCTCGCAGGTGTTTGAGGCGTGTCGGACACTCGCCGGGCGGGGACGAACCCTGCTGATGAGCACCCAGGATTCATCGGAAGCTGTAACGGGCGACAGTCTCATGGTGCTCAGAAGCGGGCGCATGGTGGCCGAAGGGGAGCCACACGCGGTGCTCAATGACAGTGAACGCTGTCGGAAGCTGGGTATCGGTCCGAATCCACTCGCCGAAATTGCAAGTGCCGTCGGTTTGGCGGAGGTTCCGGCTTCGCGGGAGGAAGCAGCCAGCATTCTGCGAGATCGCGGTGCGTCTCTGGACAAAGGGGCGTATGAGGCCTCGATTGCCCGAACGCAGCATCCTCAAGCCGACGTGGTCGCACAACTTAAGGGCGTGAGCTTCGCGTACGACGGCGTCGAGGCTTTACGCGGCATTGATCTGCCGGTTGAAGCCGGAGATTTCGTGGCGCTTTTGGGGCCAAACGGCTCTGGAAAAACGACCATGTGCAGACTGCTGATCGGCCTGCTGCGACCCGACGCCGGGAGCGTGTGCATCCTCGGCAGAGACATCGCCCGGACGGACGTCAGCGAGATCGCCAGAGATGTCGGATACCTCTTCCAGAATCCTGACAGCCAGATATTTGCCGACACTGTTTATGATGAAGTCGCTTTCGGTCCCCGAAACATGGGGATGGAGCCACAGACAATTGATGATCGGGTTGCCGGGGCCCTGCAGGCAACCGAACTGCAGGGATACGAGGATTTCGACCCGTTCGCCCTCACTCGCGGCGAGCGGCAGCGTGTGGCGCTGGCTTCGATCCTGGCGTGCGACCCGCGGATCATCATCTTCGATGAGCCGACCACAGGGCTTGATGTCCCCCAGCAGGAGGCCATGTTTGAACTTCTGGTGCAACTGCAGCAGGAGGGCCGCACCATCATCATGATCACGCACCATATGACGATGGCGGTCAGGTATGCACGTCGCCTCGTCTTCCTCAAAGATGGGCGGATTGCCGCCTCCGGGCCCACCCGGCAAATTCTGCGAGACGACGCGAATCTCCTCACAGATGTTTACGGTCCCGGCGTCGAGATGACACCGGCGCCCGTTGATCTTTCGCGGCGGCTTTTCGGAGAGGTTCTGCTGAGCCCGGAGGAATGGGCGGAGTTCGTCACAATGGCGGAACAGGAGGAATGAACCCGCAATGCAGTCAGGCTTTCTATTCATCCCGGCCGAGACATCGATCCATCGGCTTCATCCCGTGGTGAAGGTTCTGGGGCTTCTGCTGCTCTTTGTACCTGCCATGGCGTTCAACCACCCGGTGTGGGTCGGTGCTGTGCTGGTTGTCGCCGTAGTGCTTTTGTTGGGAGCCCGTGGAGGGGAGAATTTGAGGCGGCTGTGGGGCTTCTTGTTTCTGCTTTTTGTGATGAGCACGCTGCTGTGGACGCTCTTTTTGCAGGGGATCGAGCAGCCGGAGGTGGTGTTTGTTATCGGCCCGCTGAGCATCGCCCGGGAGGCAGCGCTGTACGGGCTGGCGATGGGGTGCAGAATTGCCGCGCTGCTGATTCTGGGTCTGGTCTTTGTGACCACCACGCGGCCGGAGGATTTCACGTATGCACTCCGGCGCCTGGGAGTGCCGGCGACGATGTCTATCGCGCTGACGCTTTCCTTCCGCCTGCTGCCGGGCTTTGTGGCGACGGTGCAGACGGTGAAAGAGGCCCAGCAGGCGAGAGGGCTGCAGCTTGACAGGGGGGGACTTTTGACACGGCTGCGGCGTTATTTCAGCCTCGCAGCCCCGGTTTTTGGCTATGCGCTGCGGCAGGCCGACGATCTGTCGCGGGCCCTGGAAGCACGCGGGCTGATGGCAACATCACGTAGAACCGAACTTCGCGAATTTGCCGCGCGATGGACGGATGTGACCGCCATGACGCTCATTGTCCTGATGGCGGCTGTGTGTGTCTGGCTGAGGCTGCAGGGCAT
>JBKHJK010000184.1:0-5368 GCA_046538215.1 Armatimonadota bacterium | reverse complement strand
GCGATGGCCAGTATGACGACCAGCATCATGATGGTGCGGAACTGGCGCCCCAGGTATGCGCTGGCGCCCTCCTGGATCTGTGTCGCGATTCTCTTCATCTCATCGGTGCCCTGCTCAGCGGCCAGAACGCCCTTGCGCAGATAAAGCGCATATAAAACACCGATGACACCACAAATGAGCACTCCCCACAATGCATAGTGGTCGAATGGCTGCATTGCTTCTTTCATGTGAAGTACGTCTTCCACAAAGATCTCCTCCCTGTGTATTCGTCCGGGTGGTTGTTAAGTGTCCCGGATTGAGAGCTGATAATGAACGTATGCGCTAAATCCAGCCCAGCAGGCTGGCAGTGATGCTGAAAAGGCTCAAAGCGATACAGTAGATACCAAAACGTACGAACAGCTTCCCCTGCTTCACTGTTTTTACAACAGCGATGATTGCCAGATACCCGACGGCGGCCGCCACGACAAAGCCGGTGATATAGACGGGAAGCTGTGTGAACCAGTCTGGTTGGTCGTCGGCCAGGCCTGCTATGGCGAGTCCGAAAGCACCCGCGATCGGAGGGATGGACATCAGGAATGCGAACCTCGGTGCCCATCCGTCAGTCAGACCGCGCCAGAGACTGGCGGCCACGCACGCTCCGGAACGCGAGATACCGGGAATGATGGCAAACGCCTGAGCTATACCGATATACAGCGCATCCAGCCCGTCCAGATCTCGCGGGGTGCTCTCCCCTCCCGCACGGTCGGCGGCGAAGAGTATTCCGGCGGTCACCAGCAGTGCGACGGCGGCCGGTATCGGGCCACCCTCGCTCACAAGGTTATCAAAGAAGTCTTCCAGCAAAAACCCCACTACTGCCGCGGGGATCGTACTGATAAGTATCAAAATCGCCAGGTGGCGGCCGCTGGTGTTGCCGAGTACCGTAGCATCATCTTCGCTGTCGCCCTTCCCGGCAGGTTGTGGCGCAAAAATATCCGTCGCGATGGCCACCAGGTCGTACCAGTAATACGCGACGACCGCAGCCAGGGTCCCAAAATGTAATATTATTATGTAGCATAGCGGCGCAGATTTCCACCCCAGCAGCTCCGGCACGATCACAAGATGCCCGGAACTGGACACGGGCAAAAACTCTGTCGCCCCCTGAATTATAGCCAAAATCACGGCCTGAAGGAAATCCATAACGAAATTGACGCCCGACCGCCTTCCTACGCCCCTTCGATGTGCTGCCAGATATAGTCTTCGGGGGGCTCATCACGCAGCCCGAAGTGATACTCCAGGGCGTCGCAGATCCGGATGCTGGATTTCCCATCGCCGTACGGACACGTCGCCTGTGCCATGTTGGCGTAGGCCGACGGGCTGGTCAGAAGCTCGCGGACGTTTCGGAGAATTTCCTCTGTTTCCGTCCCCACCAGCCGCGTCGCTCCGGCCTCGACGCCTTCCGGTCGCTCCGTTGTGTCCCGCGCCACCAGTACCGGGACATCCAGCGCTACAGCTTCCTCCTGAACGCCCCCGGAATCCGTGAGGATAAGATCGGCGCTGTCCATCAGCCGCACAAACGCCAGATAATCCAGCGGCTCGATAAGCTCGATACCCTGGATTCCGCCGAGCAGATCATGAGCGGTCTCCCGCACAGCCGGATTCGGGTGCAGCGGCCAGATGATTGTGAGATCATCGAATTCTTCGGCGATCTGCTCCAGCGCCCGGCAGATGCGCGTAAAAATCACGCCCTGGTTCTCCCGCCGGTGGATGGTCACCAGCAGCATCCGCCCGTCCTGCGACATTCCCGCGGCCGGAGCCTCCGACTGCCCCATGCGCTGCCGAATCGAATAGAGGGCGTCAATGACGGTGTTGCCTGTCACGAATACACTGGCGGGATCGACATTTTCGGCCACAAGCGCGTTCCGGGCCCGTTTTGTCGGAGCGAAGTGCAGATCCGCCAGCACTCCCGTGAGCTTGCGGTTGATCTCCTCGGGAAATGGCGAGTACCGGTTGCCACTTCGCAGTCCCGCTTCGACATGTCCGACGGCAATTTTCTCATAGAAGGCGGCCAGCGCACCGGCGAACACCGTGGTGGTGTCGCCCTGCACCAGCACCATATCAGGGGCGAGTGAATGCAGCGTTTCCTGCAGGGAGGACAGCGCCCGACGGGTGACTTCAGAGAGTGTCTGTCCCGCCTGCATGATGTCGAGATCCACATCGGGCTCAATGTTGAAGACTGACAGCATCTGGTCCAAAAGTTCGCGGTGCTGGGCGGTCACCACGACCGTCGTGCGAAAATGGGCGCCACGGTTTTGTAGCTCCATATAAATTGGCGCCAGCTTGACCGCCTCTGGCCGCGTCCCGTAAACAAGGCAGATATGTGGTCTTATGTTTTCAGCCATAATATCAGTGCGATAACGCACAAAAGAGCCGTCAGACCGTAGATAACCAGAACGGCCTGCTTCGTCGAAAGCCCGTGCGCCAGCAGCCGGTGGTGTAGATGCTCCTTATCGGCCGAATAGATCGGTTTGCCGTTTTGCCAGCGCTTGAACACGGTGCTGATGGAATCGTAAAGCGGCACCCCCAGCACAAGCAGCGGTGCCAGGACTGCCAGTGCGGTCGGTCCCTTCAGGGCGCCGATGACAGAAAAGCTCGCCAGCATCAGCCCCAGAAACATCGCTCCGGTATCGCCCATAAAGATGCGCGCGGGGTTGAAATTGTACGGCAAGAATCCCAGACAGGCTCCCAAAAGCGCACTGGCCGGAATGGCGACCACCCACGAGCCGGTCGCCACGGCCATTAACGTCAATGTGGCACTGGCGATGGCGCAAAATCCCGCCGCCAGGCCGTCGAGCCCATCAAGCCAGTTCACCGCATTTATGATAACAACGATCCATATCACTGTCAGCGGGCCCGACAGCCAGCCGAGCTGCACATACTCGTACTGGCCCAGAAGCGAACTGGGATCCGTGATGCCCTGGATCTGCACGCCCCAGCAATAGACCATGATGGCGACGAAGAACTGCCCCATAAGCCTCGGAAGCGCTGGAAGCCCGTAGATATCGTCGAAAAGACAGATGACCAGCAGTATCAAGGAACCGATAAACACGCCGATGAGTGCGCGGCTCGGCGGCCATGTTGTGATAAGCACCGGGACCCAGAAAGCGACGAATATCGCCAGTCCCCCGGCGGTGGGGGTGGGCCTGGTGTGGACGCGCCTCTTTTCGGGCCGGTCCACGGCTCCGATGCGTGGCGCAAGACGGATGATGACCGGCGTCAGGAGCGCTGCAATGACAATTGATATGACCAGGGTAGCCGCGAGCTGCAAGGGTTATTGCGCCTTTCGCTGATCAGGGGGGCGGTAGCGCACAAGCTCCACGCCCGCCTCCCCGAGCATCTGGCGTGCCAGCGGGTCGGGATAATCGCCCTCATATACAATTCGGGTGACATTCGCATTAATCAGCATCTTCGCACACGTCACACATGGCTGTGTTGTGCTGTAGCAGGTGACGCCCCTTTCCAGCTTCACCCCGTGCACCGCCGCCTGGATGATAGCATTCTGCTCGGCGTGCACGGCGCGACACAACTCCTGCCGCTCGCCACTGGGGATATTGTGCTGCTCCCGGTAGCATCCTCCCAGCTCTGCACAGTGCGCCAGTCCCTTGGGGGCGCCGTTGTATCCGGTGGCCAGAATCCGCCGGTCATGAACCAGCAGTGCCCCCACCTGCCGTCTCAGGCACGTGGAGCGTCTGGCAACCACGTGGGTAATCTCCATAAAATAGTCGTCCCACGACGGTCTGTCGTCTTTTACGGGCGTAACAGGCTCTTCAGACATGTTCCTGTCTCCACTGGATACCGAAGCTCCTGCAGGCGTCAGGCGTTTTCGAGGTCTGTGATTTTCTCCCGACGCCGCTGGTGCCGGGGTGCATGATCAACAGCCGCCGCGAGGTACGTTTCGACGAGCATCGCGGCCACATCTGTCCCCACGACGCGGCCGCCCGTACAAAGCACGTTTGCGCCATTATGTTCGGCGGCCATTTTTGCGCTGTAACAATCTGTCACCCGTGCGGCGTAACAGCCCGGTATCTTGTTGGCGGCAATCGAGACCCCAATACCGGTCCCACAGGCCAAAAACCCGCGGTCGCACTCTCCAGAGACGACCGCGCGGGCGACCTTTTCGGCGTAATCCGGATAATCCACCGATGCCTCGCTGTCTGTCCCGAAGTCAACAACCTCATGTCCCAGTGATCTCAATGTCCGAATGACCGTGTCCCGCAGTACGACACCACCGTGATCAAAGCCGACGGCAATTTTCATGTGAACTCATCCTTCGGCCAATGTTGTCGGGGCGTAATCAGCGCTGCACGCAATGCGTGAAGGCCTCACAATAAAAAACCCCCGATTACCAGGAGGGCTGGCCGAGCATGGGTGATCCGGTCTCGGAGGCGTTTGTGTTTCGACCTATTCTTCACTGCCCTCGAGCTGGGGTTCTTTGGGCAGGCGCACACTGAAAGTGGACCCTTCGCCCACCTCACTGTGTGCCAGCCAGACATCCGCCTCTTCGCCGTGAGCACGGGCGAGATGCTGTACCAGGTAGAGACCGATACCGGTCCCCTTAATGGTCTCTCGCCCTTCATCATTGTCAATCACGTGGAAACGCTGGAAAATCTTGCTCCTGTGCGCTTCGGGGATGCCAAGGCCCTCATCGCTGATGTCAATGACGACCGTATCACCCTCGTCCCGGCCGGACATGATGACCTGGCCGCCGCTGGGTGAGTAACGGATGGCGTTGCTGACGATATTCTCAAGTATGCGTGTTACCTTATCTGCATCAGCGATGATGGTTGGGAAGTCTTCAGGCAGGTCGTTGATTATGTCGTGCTGGTCGGTATATCCCTGCTCCAGCTCGCGCACCTGCTCGGCGATCCTATACAGGTCCACTTCCGAAAGCTGCAGGTCAATGCCGCGGCCCGCCTCGATGCGCGAGACATTCAGCAGGTCGTTGATGAGCCGGGTCAGGCGGTCACATTCCTGGTTGATGATCTCGTAAAACTCCATCCGCGTCTGATGGTCGTACATATTATCGGTATCGTCCATCAGAGTGGTGATGAAGCCTTTGATGGAGGTGAGGGGGGTTCGGAGTTCGTGTGAAACGGTGGAGACGAAGGTCGTTTTCATCCGCTCAACCTGGCGGATTTCGGTAATGTCGTTGAAGATTCCAACAGCGGCCTGAGGCTCGCCGTCGGCATCGCGCATAAGGGTGGTCTGGCCCTGGTATATCCGACCATCACCGGGACCGGTGATCTCCTTGGCGACCTCTCCACCGGCTTCGGCTTCCAACGCAGCTTCAAACAGCGCCAGTACGTCGGGGGAGCGGATGGCGTCTCTGGCC
>JBKHJK010000183.1:0-5383 GCA_046538215.1 Armatimonadota bacterium | reverse complement strand
AATGGACCATGAACAACTTCGCGTGGAAGCGCAACGACGGCGAACTCCTGCATGGCGGGTCCATTGCTATATGGGGTTCGAGCCACCCGTACGAAAACACCATGGTAAGTCTCGCCGGGGCGCTGGCGATCTGCGATGAGTCCGAAATCGCCAGGCAGTTCGCTGAAATGGCGATCCATCATATCATCGGTATCACCAACAGCTACGGCGAAGACGAGGGCTGGAACGAAGGGCCCGGCTACGGCAACGGGAAGATGAAGTGGCTCACCGACGCTGTCAGCTACCTGCAGGGGACTCTGCCCGAGCTCGAAATCAACAAAAATGAGGTCCTGAGCCGCTACTGTGACTTCTTCGCCCGGATTACGCCGGTGGGCGCCAAACACTGCTCCTTCGGCAACCGGGGCCGCAACCCCAGAGACTGGTGTAGCAGCCGCGTCACCAACTTCCGCCGTGTCGCCATGCTGCATGATGACCCGCAGGCAATGGCGAACTGGTACAACACCCGGGAGTGGCTGAAGCAGGAGTACGAGAGCGAGGTCATTCCGTTTTCACCGTGGATTGACTACTGCCTGTCGGCGTATGTGGATGAGCCGCAACCGGCCGTGGAGGAGGATCCCGTGAAGCTGTTTGACCTTGAGGGCTGGGTGACCGCAAGCTCCGCGCCACCCAGCGACCTGGAGGCCCAGCGAGAGGCCGTGAGCATGACATTTCACTGCCGCCCGCGTGGCGGGTATGGGCACTCCTTCCGCAATGAGAACGCCTTCGACATCCACGCATTCGGCAAAACGGTCGCCGTCGGTGGCGGCAACACCTCCAACCGAAGCTGGTTTGCCAACCACACCATGAGCCACAACACCTGCCTGGTCAACGGCCAGGAGCAGGTCGCTGCGAAACAGCACGGCAACAGCCCCTATGGTCGCATCATCGCCTTCGACCGCGGCGATAATTACGTCTATTGGGCCGGCGACGCCACCGCCGCCTACGGCCCCGAGACCGATATGGGCAAATTCGTCCGCCACGTGCTGTTCGTGGATAACGCCTACTTCGTGATCTTCGATGAGTTGCAGATGGCCGAAGATGCCGACGCGGGAACCTTTCAGTGGCTCTATCACATGATTCCGGAGGTGCCGCTGGAGTTCGAGGAAGACACCTTCCGCACCAGTTACGCCATGGACGAGGTGAACGTGGCCGTCCAGCACTGCGCGCACGTGGACGATCTGACCTACGAAAATCTCCCCGGCGGCGAGGGGATGATCAACCCGATCACCGGTGAGGATGTGTCGCAATCGGATAAGTGGGCGAAGGGCACGGAGAACCTTCCGGACGCCCAGCCAGCCAACCACATCTGGGTTTCACACGAAACCGCACGGGAGGCGATCAATTTCCTCACAGTCATCGTACCCTATAGAGACGGGCAGACCGCCCCGGTGATCGAGCCGGTGACGAACAGGTCCGTCCGCGTCACCTTCGGCGGCACACAGCGGCTGATCAGCTTCGAGCCGGATGAGAACGCCGACGTCTCCGTGGATTGCCCGGCGATAAGCGAATAACCGGCAGTCATAGGAATATCAAATTAAAAAAGACGCCCTCAATATTAAAGGCGTCTTTTGGTATCGCGAGTTTTTCGTCCCGGCGAGCGCTCTTAGTCAATCGGATCCCACGGGTCTTCGTGGTCGCCGACCTCATCGCGCAGGCGGATAAGCTCCGATGTGAGTTCTTTGACCACATCGCTGTATGCCGGGTCGGCATAGACGTTGTTGAGCTCCATGGGATCCTCCTGCAGGTCAAACAGCTCCCATTCCCGCGGGCCGGGATCGTCTTTGTAATAGAAGATGAGCTTGTACCGCTTCGTCCGCATCCCGTAATGCGCATAGACGTTGTGCGAGGAGTCGCAGTGCATGTAGTAGCGGTAATACATCGCTTCGCGCCACTCACCCGGCGTGCGTCCCTGCAGCAGTGGCCGGATGCTTTCGCCCTGGCAGATCGGCAGATCCTCCGCCTCGCCGTAATCAATGAAGGTGGGGGCGAAGTCGGTGTTGAGGATGATGTCGTCGTTTACGCTTCCGGCCTCGATCTCTTGCGGATAGCGCACAAGGAAGGGCATCCGCAGCGATTCCTCGTACATGAACCGCTTGTCATACCAGCCGTGATCCCCGAGGAAAAAGCCCTGGTCGGAGGTGTAGATGACGATGGTGTTTTCTGTCAGGCCCTTGTCATCCAGGTAATCCAGCATCCGCCCGATGTTATCATCAATGGAGGCCACCACGCGCAGGTAGTCCTTGATGTAGCGCTGGTACTTCCAGCTTTTGAGCTCCTGGTCGGACAGTCCCGGCGGCGGATCCTGTTTGAGGTCTTCGGGTGTCAGATGATGCTCGACGGTCATCTCGGCGGCTCTGGCGGCCTCGGAGCGGTTGGAGTAATCGTCATCAAAGGTCGGTGGTTCGGGGATGTCAATGTCTTCGTACATGTGCATGTGCTTTTCATCCGGCTCCCAGCGGCGGTGGGGGGCCTTGTGGTGACAAAGCAGGCAGAACGGTGAATCGTCACTGCGCTGCTCCAGCCAGTCGAGCGAAAAGTCGGTGATCAGGTCGGTGACATAGCCGTCATAGACCTTCTTTTCACCCATCTCGATGAACTCCGGATCGTGATACAACCCCTGTCCGGGCAGGACATTGTAGTAATCGAAGCCTGTGGGGCAGTGAAGCGGCCCCTGTCCAAGGTGCCATTTGCCGATCATGGCCGTCTGGTAGCCCACCTCACTCAGGCGCTTCGGAAAGGTCATCTGGCGGTTGTCAATGTCATCCCGCAGGTCACGCACACCGTTGATGTGGCTGTAGGTGCCTGCGAGAATGGTGGCGCGGGAGGGGGCGCAGATGGAGTTGGTGCAAAAGCAGTTATCGAACCGCACGCCCTCCTCGCCGATGCGATCAATGTTCGGGGTTTCATTGATCACGCTGCCGTAATGGCTGATGGCGTGTGACGCGTGATCGTCGCTCATGATGTAGATGATATTTGGACGCTGGTCGCTCATTGTTACACTCCTGCTTTTCGACACGTGATGGCTGGTCTATGAAAGAAACCTGTCGTATTCATTGCACAAAAGATGCACGGGCGGTTCGTCTTCTTCGGGCTCCGGGAAGCGCGGCATCTTGGGTATGAAAACATTATCCGCGACATCGTCGTTCACCGAGGACACCTCGCCTGCGAGGACTTTTCCACTCCCGGTTTCCGCCCAGAAGCGGTGGTGGATATAGGGCGTGAGGGTGATACTCTGTCCGGGCTCCAGCTTTATCGTCGAAAGCGCCTCGAAGGTGTACTCGACGCCGTCGAGAGTCACATGCACAGGCTCATCAGTCAGCTCCCCGTCTTGTGTGGCCATCTGCACGCGGATCATCAGGTTCCCGCCGGAGCGGTTAATGATATCCTCCGCCTTGAGCCGGTGGTGGTGATCGGGGCAGAGCTGGTCCTCGCCGACGATCATGATCTTCTCACAGTACGTCTTCGGGTACGATTCGTCGGTGGGATGGCCGTTGCGAAGCGTGAAAAGCGCCAGACCGACCTCCTCGAAGTTTCCGCTGCCGAAGTCTATAACGTCCCAGCCGAGGCCGCAATCCTTGATCTCGTCACATTCGGGCCCTTTCTCGCGCCAGTCATCGAGCGTCCAGAACGCGAAGGGGGGAAGATTGAAGTTGTGCTCCTCACAGAGCTGCTTTACGTCTTCTATGATACGGTTGATTTCAGATCGCTTCATATTCGATGCCTCCTTTTTCCTGTACGCATTGGTATTTCATTTCCAGGATGGCAGTTTCCTCCTGCCGCTAATCACAGCCAATGACGGAGCCGTTGTGGACAAAGATTTCTTTCACACTGCCGTCATGCCGACGGACGACGCAGGCGATATCCGCATCAGCGGTCACTCCGTTGTATGTATATGCATCATCGCCCGATTTGCGCCAGACGACGGTTGCCTGCCCGTCTTCAAGCTCCACGGTGCATCCCAGCACATCGGCCCCCGGTGGCATGTAGGGTTCGAAGCCGGTTGGCGGCGTTGGTCTGCGCGAGCGGTATGGTCGGATGACGGTCACGAAATCCATGGTGTCACTCGGTGTTGTGGTCTCGGCGGTCAAATGCCACTGCGTGAGGTCCACGAAATCCTCGGGCGGTGGGTCGAATTTATTCGTCTGGCTGATTTGCAGCTCCTGCCGTGCGCGGATCTGTGCAATCGCCGCACCTTCTTCATTTTCCGCACGAATCAGGCCGTCGCGTATCTGCATTTTGTTGGGCGCATGCAGCAGCCACTGGTACGTAGCTGCCTCCGGCGTTTGCAGAGTGTCGAACATGACGACAGCATCGGGCTTGATGAACAGCACAGCGCGTGTGAACCGGTCAATCGGGTTTTTATAGGCCTCCCCCGCCTGCCCGACCACATAGTCGAAGCCCTCAGACGTGTGGAAATCCGAAATCTCCCCAAGGGGATCATTGCAGTGCTTCTTCTGTCCCTCGCCATTGACGAGGATGCAGTTGACGCTTTTTGTCTCCCACATCCAGTTCTGGTGATGGGGGCTGCCGTACAGGTCGCGGTAGCCCGTGCGGATGAAGACGGGTTTTCCAGCGACACTGAGCAGGAAGGAGTTTTGTGATTCGTAACCGTGACTCTGGCTGCCCATCGGGCTCGCCTTCATCATGAACTGGATGTCCTGAAACCTGTTCACAAGATCAGTGTGCAACACCGCCAGCCCAATACCCGGGAAGAGCTTCGATTGCGGGATATCTGTCGGGGGCTTTGGCTCGATGGGCGGCAGGGTACCGTAGATGAAGCCGATATAGCCGCCCGGAAGCTCCTCGCCACCGGCTGCTGTGGCGACCCACTGCCAGTACGGATTCCGTGCCGAGCGGGCGAAAACGGTCATCTTCCCGCGGATGCGGCTGGCCCGATAGCCTGCTGCGTGGTCACCGAAGCCGCCCATGGTCTCGCCCGGAGGGATGACGTACATCGGGAAGTCGCCGATTTTGGAGAAGAACGGTTTTTTGTACCCATTAATGCCGAAGGTCGGCTTCATTGTGGCCAGCCATGCTACCACCCGGCCCATGTACCCCGCCCAGTATAGCGTTCCCTCATGCCAGCCGCCCTCGGAATCGTTCCAGACAGGATAGGAATTGTAGAACACGTTCATGGCAAACCACAGCCAGTCGCCGGCGCCCTCAATATCTCCGTAAAATGCGGTGGCAACCTCACCGAGGTAATGCCACGCGCGGTTGGCGTGACTCTCATACGGCTTCCAGATGTGGTCTCTGCGGTGGCGGAGGTGATGATACATCTGTCCGCCGCGGGCCGACATGTGCTGAATGGCTTTCTTCCTGTCCGCCTCGCTGAGGTAATCCC
>JBKHJK010000182.1:0-5399 GCA_046538215.1 Armatimonadota bacterium | reverse complement strand
GGTTCGAGGCCTGCTTGAGAGCACTGGCAGCAAAGTCGCGGCTCTCGTCAGTCTTATTCATCTGGACAACCATTTGCTTGAAGGACTCGTAGGTGCCCGAAGAGGAGTCACGGCTGACGATGACAATTTCGCCATCTCCGCCAAATTCGCTCCAGTCCGTCACATTGCCGGAGAAGATGTCCGACAGTTCCTCGATGGAGAGTTCGGCCACGGAGTTGGCCGGATTGACGACCACGGCGATGCCGTCATAGGCCACAACGTGCTCGACGGGTTCGACGTTAGCTTCTTCGGCCTTCGTGATTTCTTTATCCTTGATCGCCCGCGAGGCCATGGCGACGTCGGCTGTACCCTCGATCAGGGCGCCGATGCCCGTGCCGGAGCCGCCGCCCGAGACAGCGATGTCCACGTTCGGGTGTTTCTTATTATAGGCCTTCTGCCATTTTTCTGCAGCGGGAAGAACGGTGGTCGAACCGATCATTGTGATCGTCGTGGCTTCGCCTGTGGGCTCATCGGGCATGGGCGGCTCGTCCATCGGCTCCATTGGCGGCGGTGGCGGGATGTCGCCGTCACCAGCCTGCTGCTTACTGCAACCGACAGTCGCCGTCAGCATGCCAACGACCACGACAAGCGCCAGGGCCAGCAAAACGCTTCTGGCAATTGTTGATTTCATCTCATAGCCTCCTGAAACTGTTTTTAACGTATGCATATTTCTCTGAATGGTTCATTCCGGTAGATCGTGTCCTGTGGGTGCCGTGAGGTGTGTCACCTCGACGGTTTTAGTACTTGATCTGCCACTGGACACCGTAATCGGTGCCGCTGTTGCCGCCCATATCGTCAACATCTTTCATCTGGGCAGTGATACGCTGGCTTGAGTCGATGTCATACGCGTAGCCAAGGGTGTTGCCTGTATAATCGTCATCTACACCGTCGGTTTCGGCGGTGTCGTAGCGATAGAAAAACGTGCCCTGGCTGTCTTTCGGGCTGAATTCGACGAGACCGTACCAGCCACTTGAATCGACGTCTCCGCGGCTGCCGTCAATGTATTCGCCCTGGAAGTTCAGGCCGCCCATGCCGTTAACACCATTATAACGGATCCAGGCGCCCCAGATGTCATCGGTGAAGTCGTTGGTCTGCCACTGAGCGGGCTGCTGCCCAACTGCCGGTACCCATTCCCAGTAGTCAGCGTTTGAGGTCAGGTAGCTTACACCAACTGACCCGTCGTTCTGCAGCGGCCATTCGGCCCGGGCTGACAGAGCGAGAGCCTCTTTGATGCTGATGCGCTTGCCGTCGTCCTTACGGTGATACTTTGCCATGTCTTCGCTGATACCGAGTGTCACCATCGGGGTGCTGGCATCTTTTTCAGGTTCATAGAAGAAGAACGCGCCGGTGGTGCGCTCGCCGTCGAGCAGAATATCTGCGATTTCGCAGCGTTCGAAGGGAAGTCGGCTGCTGGAGGAATACGGGACGTCAAACCCAAATTCCATGTTGCCAAAGCCTACCCGACCAACCCAGTCGGGATTTATCTGGCGCTTCAGGTAGAGGTCTTTCAGGTCAATACCGTCCGACCCATCGTCGTCCACGCCACCGAGGCCGAACTGGATCCGGAACGTGGTTTCGTCACTGACAGGTCCCTGGATCTTAACGCGAGCGCGTCGCACATCGAATTCGTCGGTCGCGTCGTCTCCGTGGAGATCAGGGTCCATACTTTCGAATCTGAACTGTGCGTACCCGCTGAACTCCCATCCGTCCTGAGCCTGGACTGCTGCAACCAGCGACAGCACGAATACCGTCGCCAGAAGCAGGCCAAAAGCTTTACGAAATTGCATATAGGACACCTCCATGTTGTCTTTGCACGTGTACTGTAATTCTGGCCGGCCAAAGCCCTGACTGCGTTCCAATGGGAGTATATCGCGGCTGCGTTAAGACTGCCTTATGTAATTGTTAAGGTCCTATTAAGGCGCTGAAACTGGCTCCGCTCAGCCCTGTTGAAGCTCTTTGTCTTCACCGGCTTCTGGATCGGGGAAGAACACCGAAAAAGTGCTTCCCTCTCCGGGTTTGCTGTTGACCCTGACCCGGCCTCCGTGCGCTTCGGCAATGTTTTTGACGATTGCCAGTCCCAGACCCGTCCCTCCAGTGTCGCGGCCACGGGCTTTATCAATCCGATAAAACCGTTCGAATATCCGCGACAGTTCTTCATCGGCTATCCCCACGCCGGTATCGGTCACAGACACATGGTAGCCGCCAGAGACCTTCTGCCCCTCCAGGCGCACGTCTCCGCCGGACGGCGTGTACTTCACCGCATTCTCCAAAAGGTTGATGAGCACTGTCTGCAGGCTCGATTTATCAACATAGACCTCTTCGTTGCCGTCCGGTTCGAATTTTTGTTGAAGGGAGATATCTTTGGCCTCAGCCGCCGGCTCGATATGCTTGATGGCGTTTTCGAAGGCATCCCCGACATCAATATACTCGGGGTTCAGAAGCTCCTGCCCTCGCTCGACGCGCGTCAGCGTCAACATATCGTCCAGCAAATGTGTGAGATTGTCTGCCGCCTCCAGGATGCGCTGGACAAACTGCGGCCCTCGCTCGGGATCGTTGATGGCTCCGTCGCGCAGGACCTCAGCCATGGCGCGGATACTGGAGGCCGGCGTGCGGAGCTCGTGGCTTGCGTTGGCGACAAAGTCCCGGCGCACCTGGTCCATGCGCAAAAGCTCTGTGGCATCATGCAGCAGGCCCACTACCCCTGTGATCTCATTGTCGTCGTCATGCAGCGGTGTGGCGACGGCGATCAGATCCCTTGGTTCCGGATGCAGCACGCGGACCTCCCCGCGCTGGAGCGTCTTCTGGGTGGCCGCCCGCGTCAGGAGTGCGCTGAGCTCGTAGTTCAACGCTATCTCTTCGATGTACTGGCCCTCGACGTCGTCACTGCTGACACCAAAAAGCCTGGAGAAAGCCTCATTGATGAAGACGACACGTCCCTGAGGCGTGATGACGACCACGGCATCGGTCATCTGGGCGAGTATGGCCGTGTACCGCTGGGCCTGGCGCTCCGATTCTTCGACCCGTTGCTGCAGCCGCTGCATGCTTTCATTGAACGCCCCGGCCAGTTCCGAAAGCCTGCCGGTGTCAATGTCGCTCCTGACCCCCAGCTCTCCCCTTCCGACGCGGCGCACAATTTCCACCAGCCTGTCAACCGGCACCCACAGGCTGCTCACCAGCCATCCGCTGATGAGCCAGATAACGATGACGGCGATGACGAACGTCACCAGCGTTGTCGTATGCAGCCGCGTGGCCGTCTTCTGCACATCAGTGAGGGGAAGCGCGAGCCGCAACACCGTCCCGTCAGAGTCGGGAAGGGAGGAGGCAACGTACAGCATGTCAATGCCCAGTGTTTCGCTGTGGCGTTCAAACGCTCCGTAACTCTCGCGAAGGGCCTGCTGGCGCTCCGGGCGGTTGGCGTGATTCTCCATCTCGTCGGGGTCTTCCCGGCTGTCGGCCAGCACAGCTCCATCCGGTCCGATAACCGTCACGCGCGCGCCAGCCTGCGCATCAACTTCGGCCGCCAGCTCCTGGAGACGCTGTGAATCTGCAGAAAGCGCATCGGCAACCAGAAGCCCGGCAAGGCGCGTTTGTGCCAGCAGGTCGCGGCGTATCAAACGTTTGTGATCCTCGATGACAACGTGGTTAATATACAGACCGGTGACCACAAGGATGACGGTGGCCATCAAAGAAAACCACAGTGCAATTCGCCAGCGCAGCGGCCAGTTTTTCATTCTTCAACAAACCTGTAGCCGACGCCCCGGACGGTCAGCAGTCGCGTTGGATTTGCGGGATCGTCTTCGATTTTTTTCCGCAGCCAGCTAATATGAACATCAACAGTCCGCTCGTCGAGGAAGTCCGTCTGCTCCCAGACATTGTGGAGAATGTCGTCCCGGGTGCGAGCCCGCCCTGCATGCTGCATAAGGTAAGCGAGTAAATCAAACTCCTTCGGCGAAAGCTCAACATGTTCTCCTTCAACAAAAACCTGGTGGCTTCCTCCATCCAGCTCCACACCCCCGCTGGAGAGTACAAGGGTCTCGGGCTGTTCGAGCCCCTGCAAACGGCGGAGTACCGCGCGGACCCTGGCTGTCAGCTCTCTCATACTGAACGGTTTGGTGACGTAGTCGTCGGCTCCCATTTCGAGTCCGGCGACGCGATCTGCCTCCTCCACGCGCGCCGTCAGCATGATGATCGGCACAGCACGGTCCCTGCGGAAAGCGGAAAAGAGCTGGTACCCACTAATCTTGGGGAGCATTAAGTCGAGGATAACGAGGTCGGGCGAGAGTTGTTCAAAGACGTCAAGCGCTTCCTGGCCGTCCGCGGCGATTTCTGTCTCAAACCCTTCCTGCTCCAGGGCGTAAGAAACCGCCTCGGCGACGCCAGCTTCATCTTCAACGATCAATATCTTTTCGGCCATTATCTCTCCAGCCTTTGCACGACATAACAGCATCGGGTATGCGAAAGACACGCCTAACACTTTGCAGGATTTCTGCAATTGCTGGACGCGTATATCGTTGTCGAGGCTGGCCGGCCGGATAACAGCTTATCCCTTATTGAATACGTCTTTGAGCGGTATTTGTCAAGTTTCACGACAAAAATATCGCCAAAAACAGCCATGTATATCTGCCACTGAGCCCCTGAATGGTCGCTGACGCTTTCTCATCGTTTCTGCACCAGGTGATTTGCCTCAAACTCAGCAGCATCAAACCTTACAGTGCTGCAGCCAGGTGAACGAGGACGAATAACCCACTCACCACACGCACCAGCACATGCGAACGGGGCCTACCTGCGGAGCCCCGTTTGTTTGTCTGCAGGGCAGTCCTTCAATGGATTAGTCCTGTCGGCCGCCGCCACGGTGTGCGCCGTAGGATTTCAGCAATGCCGCTGTATCCGAGTAACCTCTGTTCACAGCGATCTCCAGCGGTGTTCGTCCTGACTGGTTACGCGCATTCACGTCGGCACCGTTGTCGAGAAGCAGACGGATGAGATCATTGGACTGCCGATTGTACAGGGCGCGGTGAAGCGCCGTGGCGCCGGCACTCGTTCTGTTTGGATCTGCGCCCCATTCGAGGAGCAACTCCAGTATCTCATAGGCCTTATCACTGTTCGAATCCGCAACGTAATGCAGAATTGGCCTTCGGCCAAAGGGAGCGCCGAAGAATCCGCCGGAAACCGACACCTCATCAGGGTCGACTCCTGCTTCGAGAAGCCGTTTCACTTCTGCGGTATCATGGCGCTGAACGGCCTTCGCGAGGTCTTTGCGCTGCTGTTTCTCGGCGGATGGGCCGCAGCCGACGATCACCAGGCTCACTGCAAAGACGCATATCAGCATAAGAGGACACGTCTGCGGAACCGCGTAAAAC
>JBKHJK010000181.1:0-5402 GCA_046538215.1 Armatimonadota bacterium | reverse complement strand
GGCGAGATCCGCGCGGCGCAGCAGAGCTATCAAATCACGCTGCCACTCTCCCGGAAAGTCCGTCTTCCGAAGGTCACGGCGGATGAGGGCGGTCGTGGATTCCATCCCCTGGACCCCTGCGCGTTTTTCCAGCCACCGCCGGAGGATGTCGCCAAGCGCCGCATAATAGCCCTTGAAATTGCCGTCATCCAGGGGATTGTCATCACGGAGGCTGTCGAGCTCAGCCAGCGCCTGTTCATGGAAGGTCAGCGGAACCGCTTCAAGCGCGTCTTGCAGCGAGCTGCGCCGGCGCCACCACCAGACCACTGCAGCGATCGCTGCAAGGAGCGCGAGAATGATGAGAGCCGGCTTTATCCAGCGAAACCACGGCGGCAGAAGCATCAACGGCCCGTAAATCGGTTTCAGCTCGCGGGCATTTTTCGGCAGGACGCTGTGGATGACGATCTTTACGGGCGGGGCGGTGTACTGTTGCTCGATCGTTTCATCTCCGTCACGGACGCTCACGGGAATGGAGAAGTCATCAATCTGCCTCTCCCCCACCTCAAACCCCACCAGCTCGTAGATGAGGGTGATTTGCTGCTTTCCATCATCCGTCTCGGTCGTCCGGCTGTGGTAGTCTCGTATTTCAAATGGCGAAAAATCTGCATCCGCGCCCGGAAGATCCACGTTGGCCCCTGCGGGGACGGTGAGGGTGACGATGTACGGAAATGGGTCGCCCACGGTGAGCTTCTCAGCTTCGGCCCGTGCCGTGATGGCGCCACTCAGGTCCGCAGGCTCAGCCGCACAACACACCACGTGCAATCCTGCGAGAATGGCAATAATTATGGCGGCACTCATTTCGTATCGGCTCATCGTCGCCTCGCTCTTTGCTGGAAAAAACGCATGAGTGGGCGTATCGGTGAAGTTGCGGCCTCGATGGCGATATAATCGGCGCCTGCGCGGTTCAAGAGGCTTCGCCGCTGCTCTGACGCGCTCTCCTGAGCCGCTCGCAACTCACCGGCAAGCGCCGGGCCTCTCAGATCCATGAGCTCGGTTCGACCGGTTTCGGCATCTTGCATTTCCACGAGTCCGACCGGTGGCAGCCCGCGTTCGCGCGGATCATAGACCTCAACGGCGATGACGTCGTGCTTGCGGGCGGCCGTACGAAACGCCTGCAGGTATTCGGTGTCGTGGAAATCTGATATCACAAAGACCACCGCCCGCCTGGTGAGAACGCGCGCGGCGTAATCAAGGGCCTCGCCAATGTCAGTGCCGTCCGAGCGGGGCTGGAAATACAGAATGTCCCGAATAAGCCGCAGTACCTGCTTTCTCCCCTTTTTGGGCGGCACGAATCGCTCTGCGGTGTCAGTAAACATGACGGCTCCGACTTTGTCATTGTTTCGGATGGCGGAAAATGCGAGTGTGGCAGCTATCTCGGCCATTGTCTCCGCCTTGGTCTGCGAGGCGGTCCCGAAATCCACGCTGGCCGAAGCGTCCACCACCAGCATCGTTGTCAGCTCGCGCTCCTCGACGTACTTCTTCACATGCAGGCTTCCCGCACGCGCCGAGACGCGCCAGTCAATATTGCGGATATCATCACCCGGGTAATACTCACGCACCTCCGCAAACTCGACCCCCTGGCCGCGGAAGGCGCTCTCGTACTGTCCTGCAAAGATGTCGTTTGCCAGGTGATCGGTGTGTATCTCGATTTCCCGGATTTTTTTGAAAAGCTCTTCTGCACTCAGCATGGTAACCTTCCGGCTGATATGGCCTTTACGGTATCTCTATACCACGGAATATTCTTTCGACGATGTCGTCGCTGCTGACCTCCTGCGCCTCGGCCTCATAGGAGCAGATCACGCGGTGGCGAAGGACCTCCATCCCCACGGAGAGGACGTCATCGGGCGTGATATAGCCGCGCCCCTGTGTGAATGCGTGGGCCTTGGCTGCGACGGTGAGGTAGATGGTGCCGCGGGGCGAAGCGCCGTATTCGATAAGCGGGGCCAGCGCGCCGAGGCCGTACTCGCCCGGTTCCCTGGTGGCAAATACCAGGTCCACGATGTAGCGCTGCACCTTTTCATCAACATATATACGGGTGACCAGCTCCCGGGCGCGGAATATCTGCTCGGGACCGGTGACCCGGTCGGCGGTGATTTCATCACCAACAGTCCAGCGCTGCAGGATCTTCAGCTCCTGCTCGCGGCTGGGATAGCCCACCGTGACTTTGAATATGAACCGGTCCACCTGCGCCTCCGGCAGAGGATAGGTCCCCTCCTGTTCGATGGGGTTCTGTGTTGCCAGGACCATGAACGGGCGCGGGAGTTGATGGGTGGTTTCCCCGATCGTCACCTGCCGCTCCTGCATCGCCTCCAGGAGTGCGCTTTGCACCTTCGCTGGAGCGCGGTTGATCTCGTCGGCAAGAACCAGGTTGGCGAAAATCGGCCCTTTCTTGGGAAAGAAATCGTGTTTCTTTTCGTTGTAAATCATCGTCCCGATGATGTCCGCCGGAAGCATGTCGGGGGTGAACTGGATGCGTTGAAACTTCGCATTGATCGTGCCTGTGAGGGCTTCAGCGATCATCGTCTTCGCCAGGCCCGGAACGCCCTCCATCAATACGTGCCCATCGGCCAGCAGGCCGATCAACAGCTTCAGGATCAGGTCATCCTGCCCGACGATCAGCCTGCCGATCTCCTCGCGGATATCCTCAAGAAACTGCGATTGGCTTTCAATTTCCCGCCCGAGTTCGGCGATATCTTCTGCCAACGTAATCACCCGTTCTATGTGCCGTTTTCGTTTGTGTCGTCACCCTGGTTGTCCAGCGGTTTTGTAGCCATATAAACGCCCAGCAGCACCAGAATACCTCCAGCGATGAAAGACACATTGATGGCCTCCGCCAGGAGCGCCCAGCCAAGGATAACACTCACCGGGGTGGCGATATATTGTGATGGTCCCAGAGCAGAGCTTTCGATATATTCAAGCCCCTTATACCACAGCCCCATTGCGATTGCAGTCGGAAAGGTACCCAGATACGCCATAGCGAGCCATTCAGGCTGTGACAGCGGACGAACGGTCCCCATTGACACCGCAATCACCGAAAGCATCAGTCCCCCGGCCATGATGGTCCATGCAGAAGTGACCAGACCACCGATTTTGCGAACGATGGACTTCCCGACCACCGTATATAAGGCCCAGGCCGCCGCCGAGGCCGCCGCCGCGAGACCTCCCAGAAGGTTATTACTCGGCGGGTGAATCTGCTCGGGCGCACTTGACAGCGTGATAACCGCCACTCCTACGATCCCCACAATCAGCCCCACAGAGCGCAAAACAGGCACCCGTTCACCGAGCATCCATGCGAACAGGGCGATAAATATGGCGTTGCCGTTGACGATAAGTGAGCTGTTGATGGAGGTCGTGTAGGCGGTTGATACTGCCAGCATCGCCCCCATTACCACGATCCCGACAAAAGCCAGGCCCAGAAGCTCCCTGAGATACCCCGTGCCCCGAAGTATCCGCCGGCCCCCCGATGTGGCCAGAACATACGGGACCAGCAGTATGCCGCCGGTCATATAGCGCAGTGCAGCCACGTAATACGGATCGAGGCCCTGCCATTCGACAAGGTAGCGGCTGGCGACAAAGGTTGAGCCCCACAACGTGCTGGCACCCAGCCCGCATAGAATACCTCTGGCGTGTTCGGATAGCATTTGTATGGTTTATGACGGGAGAAGAGATGCAACGGTTTCGTCATCCAGCTTTTGCACAAGCGCCGCGGTCAGGGTGACGGTGTCCTCAAAATCGCTGATATCAATGATGCCACTGGGTGAATGGATATGTCTCGTGGCCACCGCCAGCACAAGGCTCGGGACACCGCTGGCGTGGAGGTGAATCTTTCCCGCATCTGTTCCTCCCCGTTCAAGTGCCGTAAGCTGGTAGCTGATATCAAGCTCTTCACACGTTTCAATGGCCAGATCACGGAGTGCGAGGTTGGGGATTGCGCTGCCCTCCAACACATATATAGTGGGGCCACCGCCCAGTTTCGTGACCGATTCGTGGTTTTCGATACCGGGCACATCCCCGGCGATGGCGGTTTCAAGTATGAGGGCAACGTCGGGCTCCACCGTCTGCACGGCCGTCTGAGCGCCGCGCAGTCCGACCTCTTCCTGAGCCGTTCCCACTCCGTACACCGTATTGTTGTGTTCCTGGTCGTGAAGCCGCCGCAGCACCTCAATCACGACCCCCACGCCGACCCGGTCATCCCAGGCCTTTCCCATCAGGCGTGCGCCGCCGGCGAGTTCGGTGCACCTGGTCATGGGCACAATGGGGTCTCCCGGCCGGATCCTGTACACATCCGTGACCTGCTCCTTATCGGCGGCACCGACGTCGAGGAACATCTTCTTTTTCGGAACGACCTTCTTTTTCTCCTCATCTTCCAGCAGGTGTGGGGGCTTTGCGGCGATGACTCCCGGAACCCTGTCGGAATGTGTCAATACTACCATTTGCTGTCCCAGCAGGAGTTGATCCCACCAGCCACCAAGCGGCGCGAAAGTGAGGTACCCGTCATCGGTGATGGTTTTTACCATGAAGCCGACTTCATCAGTATGGGCCGCCAGCATCACCTTCGGCCCTTCAGCCCTTCCCTGCAGCCGGCAGATGGCACTTCCAAGGTTGTCAAATGAGATCTCGGCGATATCCGAAAGCTGTTTCGCCATGAAGCGCCCCACGCGGTGTTCGAAGCCGGAGGGGCCGTAGAGATCGCTCAATTCGCACAAAAGCTCAGTCTTCGAGATCATCGTCATCGTCTCCAGTCTCATCGTCTGCTGGCAAGCTCTGCCGGGCCTTAAGCCCCAGCGACAGCTTCAATTCTTTCCACAGGTTCACCCGATAATTCGTGTAAAACAGAATCGGCACATAGAGTGCCACGAAAAAGCCGATTCTTACAAGCGTATAGATCACACCATCCGGCGGCCCGGCGATGAACTGCGCTGCAATTGCATCTGTGATGAAAACACAGGCGATCGCCCACAAGGTCGGGACATAACACACCGCAAACTCTCCGAGCAGGCGACGCCCGGAGAAGTAGTGTGGCAGCACAACGGCAAGGCTCAACACGGAGGCCAGCGCATAGGCCGCAGTGGCCGCCACAGCGATATACACCAGCGCGGCATTCTGGCTCACCAACCAGTACGCCACAACAGCGAGCGCCGCGCCCGAGAGAGTGCGTATAGCCACGACCACCCATTCGCGGTTTCTTGCCACCAGCAGGCTGTTTGGGGAAAGCGGCAGGGCCAGGAAGACACCGCCCCACAATAACACGATCGCCGCCGGAATCGATTCTTCAAATTTCGGTATGAGCAGCATCACCAGCACGGGCAGAGCAATTGTTGCAGCACCAGACAGAAACGGCATCACCGTGCCGGAGGTAATGG
>JBKHJK010000180.1:0-5402 GCA_046538215.1 Armatimonadota bacterium | reverse complement strand
TCTTTCAGGTCCGCGTAGGCGGTAGTGAGGATCCCGCGGATCATGGGCACGAGGTGTGGCACAAAGGTGACGCTGGTCTGTGTGCCGACTCCGCTAAGCTCCTGGTTCATCTCCGGGGTGTGCCGGTGGGTGGCGATTTTGTACGCGGTGAAGGATTCGGTGACCTCCGAGAAATGGGTGGTGAGGTTGACCTTCCGGCCCGCCCCGGAGACCCCGGATTTGCTGTCGGCGATGATACGGCCGGTTTCGATGATTCCCGCTTTCACCGCCGGTGCAAGCCCCAGGATGACGGAAGTGGGGTAGCAGCCCGGAACCGCGATGAAGGTGCTCTGTTTGATGGCCTCCCGATGCAGTTCCGGCAGGCCATAGACGGCCTCGTCCAAAAGCTCCGGATGGGTGTGTTCGACCTCATAGTAGGCTTCGTATTCCGCCACGTCTTTCAGGCGGTAGTCTGCGGAAAAGTCCACCACCATCTTCCCCATCTCCCGCGCCTGTGCCACCATGTCCATCCCTGCGCTGTGGGGGAGGCAGAAGACGAGGATTTCGGCTTTCTCCGCCGCTTCATCCACGTCAATGTCTCTCAGCAAGGTGTCACTGAGCGAATCAGGCAGATGCGGATAAATCTCGCCGAGCTTCTTGCCGGCGGTGGTGTGTCCCGCACAGTAGGTTACATCCAGGTGCGGGTGATTGTGGGCCAGGCGCAGGAATTCGACACCGCCATAGCCGGAAGCTCCCAGGATCGCAACGGTCTTTTTCGTATCGCTGCTCACGATAATTGCCCCTTCAAAAAGAATAATGCCCCCCGATGGCGGGCGGCATGATCCAGAATAATGCCTTGGGTTTGCTGCACGCAGGTTGTATCACACGCGCCTGGCGCGTAGAAGACAACCCGTATTTTCGGGCAAACCCAGCATCGTCATCACCTTTTTTCGAATTCGCTAAGAGGTTACCACACGCACTCAGCCCGGTCAAGAGTGCCAGGGGCGGTTGTGGAAGCAATGGTGTTTCACAGAAGTCTTAAACCTGCAAAAAACTCTACTCGGGCTGGAAGCTGGCGACAAACAGCGTCGCCACCTGCGATTTGCAACGACTAACGACTCAAATCGCAGGCCGAGCCACGCAAGTGTTTGTGGGATATTATTACTGGGCAACACAAGAGACCCTGTGTCTCAGGGAGCCTGCAGAGTTTTGTACACATCACCAACAGTGCGTCATAAAAACGAAAAGGCCTCGTGGCTCGGCCTGAGACGTACGCAGTTTGCACGGATCAGGTGAGAATTGAGCCGTTACCGTTTTCAATTCTCAGCTTCCAGCCCGAGTCACGCGTTCTTGTGAGGAATTATCAGATGTATGACGCTAAACACATGCGAGTAGAGGGAATTGCAGCGCCTGCGGGCGGCTTCACTTCATTCTCCGCCTGCGTAAATTTTTTGTGACCAACAGCTGCTTCGGCAGTCACCAGAGGCCCCACTCCCCTCTCTGTTCGCTGCCGGCCAGCTCCTGGCGGCAGGAACTTGCACCGCCTCACACGAAATACCGTCCGTGAGGCTGTATTCTGCTTTTGCGTGGCGCTGAATCTATGAAGCTTGTTGATCGCTATCTGCTCAGTGAAATGGTGTGGCCCTTTTTCGGAGGGCTTTTTGCCTTCGTGGTGATGATCACGGGGCACATGCTTTTTCAGACGGTTGAGGTGATGGTTGAGCACCGGGTCAGTTTCGCCACGGTGGCGGAATACCTCGGCTACCAGGTGCCGCTGGCGATGGCGCTGGCTCTGCCGGTCTCCACGCTGCTTGCGACGGCCCTGGGGCTCAATCGGCTGGCGAGCGACAGTGAAATCCTCGCCATGCGCGCAGGGGGTCTCGGCTCTTTTCGGCTTCTGGCGCCCGCAGTTTTAATCGGCATCTTCGCCACCTTCATGTCGCTGTTTTTGTATTACAATTTGGTCCCGTGGTCACAGACAGAGGCGGAAAAGCTCATCAAGGAAATCGCGTTCAGCCGCCGGGCGTTGGTTGTCCGCTCCGGGAAGTTTGTGGACGCCGGGCAGGGATGGCATTTTTTTGTTCACGGCGCAGATCCCGACACCGGACAGCTCCGTGAGGTGCGCGTACTGTACCAGCGCAGCGATTTTCCCATGCTGTTTGCCGCGAAAACCGCGCAGCTTACTGATACTCTTATGCAGATCGAGCAGGCATCATTTTATGTTCTCACCCCCTCCGGTGACATGACGTGGGGGGAGCAGGCGGGAATTGACATCAGCCTCTCCGGTGTCGGACGCGCCTTTGCACCACACGCCAATGATCTCACCGGCATGAGCCTGTCACGCCTGCTGGAGGGCGCCCGGGAGGAGGAACAAGGCTCGGAAAAGCAGCGTCAATACTTTATCGAGGTGCAGTGGCGGCTGGCCCTGTCGTTTTCATGCCTGGTGTTCGCGCTGCTGGCCGGATGTGTGGTCGAAGCGTTCGGACACACTCAGAGTCTCGTGGGGCTTTTGGCCACACTGTTGACCGTATTCATCTACTATGTGCTGATGTTGTGGTCGCGGATGCTGGCGGAGGCGGGAGTTTTGCCCACCTCCGGCGTCTGGATCCTCAACATCCTCATCGCGGCGGTTGCCATCATTACCCTATGGCGGCGCAAATAATCCTACGAACATATCCGCAGCACCGACACGCCTGCATCTGTGGCATTCTTGCCCTGGCAGGCGCCCTGTTGCTTGTGCTGGCGGTTTCACCGCTGAATGCTGACGACCAGTCCAAGGCCGTTTCCGAGGCCATGCAGCCGCCTCCTGTGTCGGGTGATGAACAGACACCGGAGCCATCACAGCCCCCGGCGGCAGAAGAGACCGAAGAACCACAACACACGCCCCCTGCGCCTGGGGACACACCCGAAGAGCAGCAGCCTCCAGCGGCGGACGACAAGCCCGCAGAAGAAGCCCCGCCTGCGCTCCAGTGGCCGGAACTGCCTCAAGCCTCCCCCGACAGCGAGATCATCTCACTGCAGGCTGATGAGTTTTACTACCAGGAGGGTGTCACCGAGGCGTGGGGCGATCTCCAGGGCGCCTACCAGGATTACACCTTCGAAGCCGATTATCTCCGGCTGGATAAAGAGCGCACGTGGCTGGAGCTGAAGGACAATGTGACCATCCAGAAGCCGACATGGCTCACCCGGGGCGATCGGCTGCGGATGAATCTGGATACTGATGAATGGATGCTGCAGGACGGCACCAGTGCTGTAGCCCCCTCCTTTTTCGAACAGGGCGTGCTGGAGCCGCTGTATCTTTACGCCGAGGATATTTCAGGCAGACCCGGCCACATCGAGGTGGATGACGGTCTGGGAACCTCCTGTGACAAAGCCGAACGCCACCAGCATTACTGGCTGCAGTCGTCGGACATAAGCGTCCGGCCCGGTGACGAGGTGGTCTTCCACAAGCCCACCCTGTATCTTCTGGGACACCGCATCTTCCGGTATCCCTTCGACCTACGCCTGTCGCTGAAAGAGCGCCGCAACCGCTTCATCCCGGAGTTCGGACAGAATGAGGTCGAGGGGTATTACGCAAAGCTGGCATACCTGTACTACATCAGTGAGGCGCATTCCGGCCTCGCCCGTTATCAGACAACCGAAAAGCGGGGTATGGGCTTTGGAGTGGATCACGCCTTCGATTTTGTTGACAACTACGGCAATCTGAGGATCTTCGCAGAGCCCGACGAAGGCAGCTTTTCGGGCCGGCTGGCCGACCAGCACGAGTTCAACACTCACAGCACGGCCCGGCTGAACAGCAATATCCAGCGCTACAGCGGCTTCGGGTCCGGCTCGACCTCCCTGAATAACACGCTGACGTTCCGCACCCGCAGCGCCAAAGCCAACTCGACCCTCGGCTTCTCCCATGCGCTGATGGATTCTGATTTCAGTACCACCAGGCGCTATTCGATGGATTTCGATCATACCCAGAACCCCTCGGATGATATTTCGTGGTCGGCACAGACGGCGATGAGTCGCAACGACTACGGACGCGGTGACGCACCTGATGAAGAGCTTGATGCCGATTTTCGCATAAGGGGGCGGCAAACCGCGTACGACTGGGAGACGGCTTTCAGAAGGCGGTACGATCTGGACGGCAGCGACTACACGGGGGATGATTCATATTATTCCCTGGACCACGAGCCGCAGATTATCTTCAAATCCGACACCGAGCGATTCGCCGGACTCAGCCTGTTCGGCGGCAATCCACTGCAGACGACCCTCAGTTTCGGCAGGTTTCACCAGCAGCCGGATGATACCAATATCTCCCGCGCCCGCCTTGACCTCTCGATGCCCGGCAGCCGCCACGACCTGGGAGGTAAAAACACCGTTCGCACCAGCGCCCGGTTCCGCCAGAGCTTTTTCGACGAGGGCTCCGCCCAGTGGTCTTCAGACCTCAACACCACCTTCGAGGGCCCGATCAGCCGCCCCTGGGATTACCGGCTTTCACTGTCTCGCAGCACGGTGCACGGCAACGCGCCCCTGCGGCTCGATTATGCGTCCCGGCGCACCACGGCGAGACTGCAGTTCGTCTCCGTTGTCGAGAATGACATGCGTATTGACATCAGCTCCGGCTACGATTTTGTCAACGATTATTACAGCGATGCCAGAATCCGGGGTGCCTTCATGTTCGGGCCCGAAAATCGCATCGAGCTGCAATCAGGCTATTCCCTCGAGCGTTCGATGTGGCGGCCTCTTAACCTCCGCTGGCTCCGCGGGACGGACAACTGGTATTCGGCCCTGACGACATACTATGACCTTGATAGGGAAGAGCTCACGCGGGCATCCACCGAGATCAACTGGCGGGCCAATGATCTATGGTACATCGGGCTGCAGGCCGGATATGACGGCTATCAGAACGAATTCGACCAGCTTGATGTCCAGCTTGTCCGTGAGCTGCACTGTATGAGGGCCTCTTTGACGTACAACAAGGAGCTCGATGAGTTCCGGCTCAATATCGGCATCAAAGCGTTTCCATCCGACCAGCGGCCGCTTTCGATGGGCGCGGGCGGCTCGCAGTTCGAAAGCACCTTCAGCCCCAGCTATTAGGTCCCGGCGGACTGCGCCGCAGTTGCCCATATCCGGACGATTGCGCCAAGGTGATGGCCGTCATCCGAACGAAACTACAGTATGAAGCTTTTTCCTTTGTGACTCGCATATTTACGGGGGTATTTATGGTCCTGTCGCGCCGGTGTGGATGGCTTCGCTGCCTCCTGGCCCGCACAGCAGTGGCTGCAGGCGTGATCTGCGTGCTTCTGACAGCCCCGCAGGCTGTGGCCGATACCGGCGCAGATGAACTTTCACAGCGTCCCGACCCGGCGGCTATTAAGTCCGAGCTGGCCGAGATCCTCCTGGACGAGGCCGCCGACTCCGCCGACTCCAAC